>CAZCEM010000437.1:0-2740 GCA_964497555.1 uncultured bacterium | reverse complement strand
GTCCGACAAGTTCCGCGGCAATCCGCCCCGGCTGGAGAAAGCCCCCGCCACCCATAAGCGCGTGGCTGTCATTGGATCTGGTCCCGCTGGTCTGTCAGCCGCTTATCAACTGGCGCTGGCCGGACATCAGGTGACGGTGTTCGAGGAACATGTCAAGCCCGGCGGCATGCTGCGGCTGGGCATTCCGGACTACCGCCTGCCCCAGGACGCGCTGGACGCCGAGATTGCCCGCATCGTCGATCTGGGCGTGGCGATTGTAACGAACAGCCGTGTGGGTCGGGACGTGCCCTTCGCGCAGTTGATGGAGAAGTTCGACGCGGTGTTCGTCGCGGTGGGCTTCACTAAGAGCCGGGCGTTAGGCGCGGCAGACGACTCCGGTCCTGGCGTGGCGCCTGGCATCGAAATCCTGCGCAACATTGCCCTGGGTCAGCCGCACGGCGTCGGCAAGCGGGCGCTGGTGGTCGGCGGCGGCAACACCGCGATGGACGTGGCCCGGTCGCTGCTGCGAGAAGGCTGCGAGGTGCAGGTGATGTACCGCCGGACTCGCAACGAAATGCCAGCCATCGCCGAAGAGATCGACGAGCTGCTGGACGAAGGCGTCCCCATCGAATTCCTGGCAACGCCGGTCGAAGTGCTGCGCGAAGACGGACGGGTGGTCGGAGTCAAGTGCATCAAGATGCGGCTAGGCAAGCCGGACGCTTCCGGCCGCCGTCGTCCCGAGCCGATCCCCGGCAGCGAGTACATGGTTGAAACCGACACGGTGGTCACAGCCATCGGCGAGTCGGCGGACTTATCGTTCCTGCCGGAGGAGATGCTGAGCCAGACTTCGTGGAATCTGCCTGCGGATGAATTAGGTCGCACCTTTGAAGCGAAGCTGTTTTCCGGCGGCGACGCAGCCGATGGCGCGGGCACGGTTACGGCTGCCATCGGCTCCGGTCGGCGGGCGGCGTTGGCCATCGACGCAATGTTGAGGGGCCGAGAACTGCCAATCAACGCGGCCGCCTCACCCAGCTTGCGGGAACGCAACGCCAAGGTGGTGCGCTTCGAGGACTTGAACACGGCCTATTTCGACGAGCTCCCTCGTCATGCGCCGGAAGTGTTGACGGTATCTGAGCGCATCCGCAGCTTCGTCGAGGTGCGCGGCGGATTCGACGATGCAGGCATGATTGAGGAAGCCAAGCGCTGCTTCTCCTGCGGCACTTGTCCGGCCTGCGACAACTGCTACGTGTTCTGCCCCGACGCCGCGACGCAGCGAGTCCACGGCGAGCCGGGTAGGCTGTATACAGTCGATATGGACTACTGCAAGGGCTGCGGCGTCTGCGCGGCCGAATGCCCGCGGGACTGCATCGTGATGGCGGCGGTGCATTAAGCCCAACCAGGAGCTGTTCCGAATCTCGCGGCATCATTCCAGCGCAAGCTGGAATCCAGTTATCATCTTGTCATTACGTGACTTACTGGATTCCTGCTTTCTCTATCATGGTGCGCTCGGTTATTCAGTTTCATTTTGAAACCAACGTAAATAAGAGTCAACGCCTGAAGGAATGCTGACCAAAGTCTCCATACACAGCTTCAAGGGTATCGAAGAGCTTGAGATTCCCTTGGACGAGTCGATTGTCTTCGCCGGAGGCAACAACTCTGGCAAGACCACCGCGCTTCAGGCTTTGGCTTTCTGGGATTTCGCCCGTAAACGATGGTTTGAGGAGCGCCGAGAGGAATCCAAAGCTAAACAGCGAACGGGAGTTCCAGTTTCTCGGCAGGAGATAACCACGCCTCCTCTCAATGAACTGAAAATGTTGTGGAAAGACAACAGCGTTTATGAGGGTCCCAATAAACCGCGACTGATTGAGATACTAGTCGAAGGATCTGACGACCAGTCCAATAAGGACTGGAAATATGGAATAGAGATCCAGTTCAGCACTTCCGAGCAGTTTATCGTCAGGCCTTTGAAAGAAAATGCTGACAGCGATGATCGGATGCTGGTTCCGCCGGAGATAAAAGACCTTAAGGTCGTCTATTTTCCACCTCTGGCAGGGATTCAGCAATTCGAGGAAAAACTGACTGAAGGCTCGCAGGACCGGAGGATCGGAGAAGGTCGAGCCGGGGATGTGCTGCGCAATCTGCTATTGACGATATTTGAAGAAAATAAGACCGGCTGGGAAGAGGTAAAAGAGCTGATGCGGGACGCTTTCCGTGTGGAACTCGGCGCGCCGGAGTTACAGCGAAACGGTCAGATCACTTGTGAATATTATAACGGATTGAAACCTGAAGGCGAGAGAAAGAATTCTCATGCCAAACTGGAAATCAGTTGCGCCGGCAGCGGATTTCTGCAGGGGTTGCTGCTCTTTGCATTTATCTACGCTCGACCTGGCAATGTAATTCTTCTGGACGAACCTGACGCCCATTTTGAAGTGATTCGTCAAGGGGAGATTTATCAAAAACTTAAGGAAATCGTCAGCAAGAAGCATTCCCAGTTATTGGTGGCAACCCACTCGGAAGTTATTCTGGATCAGACGGACTGGAAGCGGATTATCTCCTTCCCCTTAGGGTGCCGGCTGACCTCGAGTACCGAGAAGAGCGACTTCCGGAAAACCTTTACTAAGATCACTACCAATGACGTTCTGCAGCCGGTTCAGAAACAGCGGGTGCTGTATACTGAAGATTACACCGATCTTCTGATCCTGCAGGCTTGGAGTAAAGTTCTTCAACACCCTTCTGAAAAGGTGTTGAGGAGCTGTTATAA
>CAZCEM010000436.1:0-2746 GCA_964497555.1 uncultured bacterium | reverse complement strand
GATAGATATATTTGTCGCCATCCTTGGCGTCAAAGGCGCCGATGCCGTTGCTCAGATCAGAATCAATCGTGAGGGTTGAGATCGTTTCACCAATCGAGGAATCGGTGTCGAGTAAGATACCGAGGGAGTCATAGAGTTTGGCATATAAATAATAAATGCCGTCATCCGGAGTGCCGCCGGGGGTGCTGGTAAAATTCCAGACGAATTCCTCAGTCGTCGAAGCTGAATAGGTCGAACTCGAGCACAGCGACGGATTGGCTTGACCAGCAGCGGTGGTGTCGCTGTAATAAAACTTGATGTACGCACCATCGGGATAATCCCGAGCCATCGTCGTCCAAGCCGCCAGCTTGCTGAAGGTGTAGCTGCCGGTCGGCAGGTAGCCGTAGGAGTCGATGCCCCAATCTATTTCGACGTCAGGCTCGTCGCCCAGCATGAACTTGGTGATGAAATTGCTGTCGGAATCAGCCACATAAACCTTCAAGCGGTTGTATTCCTGCATCACCGAGATGCCGGAGGGCCGGGAGAATTCGCCTAAATCGGTCCCGCTGCCGCCGATGAGAGCGGTGAAAACCGGGGCCGTGGTCCCGCCGTCGCCTTCATTTTCAGCAGCGGCGTCGCGATATACTATCACCCGGTCATTGCCCGTGTCGCAAACGAACAAGGAAACTTCATCGTTCGCGCCGACGACGCCGTCGGAGATCACCTGCAGGTCGGTGGGTTCGTCAAGGGTGCCGCCAGGGTAGGAAGCCGTCCAGGAGGTGACCCATTCCATGGTTGCTTGCGAGCCGCCAGCCGGAGGGTTGAATTTCAATTTTACCACCCGGTCATTGCCGGTGTCAGAAACATAGACGTCATACCAGCCTTGCGCTGCATTCCAACGGGCGTCGATGCCTTGAGGGGCGTTGAAGTTGCCGGTGGATGCGCCGGTCGTTCCGAATTGCAGAACGTCCAGAGTTGGTGTGTAGTAGGCGAAGATCCACAGGTTGACGTTGGGGATGGCGCCTTGAACACCGTTGCCAAATTGGAGCACCTTGGTCTTGTAATCGTAGGTGAAGTGCTTGTCAGTCGGACCGGAAGATTCAAAGTTATCCACCTTTGTCCAGGCGGTTTGCATTGGAGAGCCTAAATTGTTTGTTGTATAGACGGCGTAGGTGCCTTCCATCGCGGTCACAGCCGAGACGAAGGTCATGCTCGGGGCGGCCACCGTCACTCGTCCATAGTAATCCTGATGGAGGGTGTCTTGTCCGAAGTAATTGGTGTCGGTACCGTTGGTGGCGGCGGCGCCGTTGTCTGCGCCTTTGACGACCTTGATGCGGTCGTTGCCGGTGTCGGCGATGAAGAGGTAGTCGCGGTTGACGGGCAGGGTGCCGCCCGCCAGGTCGAAGGTCATCACGCAGCCAGCTTGGATATTCATCCCTGCATTAGTGGTAATAATAAAACTCACACCTGGAATTATATTGAAATAAACGGGACCTGCGCCTGTGGCTGTAGTTTGCTCGTATTGGGCAATAATATTGCCGGTGGCTATATCCGTGATATAGAAGGCTAAGTATCTAATATTGACACCCGTAGTCTGCTGGCCGTGGGTAACCGTCACGCGATAGTCATGCCCGCTGAACATGGCATTGTTGATGACCGTCATCGCCGGGGGCGTTGAGGGAGGGACCGTGGGCGGCACCGTGGCGGTGTAATGATAGACGCCCAACACGTTGGCGCCGCTCTCGGCAAACGCCACATCGTTTGGCTCGCTCATGGGGCTGTCGTAGGTGCTGACCCATTTGAACAGCGCTCCAGCGTCGCTTTCAATTGCAAAAGCGTGGAGAATGGGATCCGTCGCGACCGCTCCGGAGTCGAGTAGATATAAATCGACTGAGTCTTTGCCGGCAGTTCGCAAGTTGCACTCAATCGAAACTAAGTTTGTAAAACTCGTCGGATGTCCCGTGTTATTGGGGATGATTTCGTTGATTTCGAAAACCTGGCCGATTACAGTGCCGTTCACCGCTGCGGAAGCCTTGAGAAAGTCGATGTCGCCGAGCAGAAGGCTGTCGCTGCCAAAGGTTGGCAGAAGCGGCAGGCATTGGGCTATCTTAACGACGATTTCACTGGAGCTGGTCAAGGTTCCCGGCGTGGTAATCAGCCCGGCTGCAGCAGCGTTCGCCGCTTCCCAGGTGATTGTATAATAGGGGTCGCCGGCGGAATATCCGATAAGACTGCTGACGCGGGTATATTCTACGTCGTCAATGATAACTTCTTCGGATCCGCGAACCGGATTGCCCGATACGTTGAGGTTGATAACGGTGGCGCTGAATTGTCCCGCGCCCGCGGCTGCGTTGTAGGTTAAAGCCACATCACCGCCGGTCGTTGCGTGCTTGACGTACTCAACGTTGTTGCTGAACAACTGCACCCGGTCATGATTCGAGTCCACCACATAGACGTAGTCGTCGGAGCCGTCAGTCCAAACCGCGAGGCTGGTGGGATTTGAGAATGGGACGTCCACAATCGGATAGTCCACGGGCTGCAGGTCGTACACCCCTGAGCCGTTCATCACGTGGAATTCAGTACCGTTCCACCTCACCACCGGCACAAACGTTGCCGCTGCCAAAGGCGGCGCAGCGAGGAGCGCCGCCAGAATGGCTGTGAAGTTAAATCTCTTTGTGTTTCTCACTTCAGAATCTCTTCTGTTTGTGAAGAACGCTGTAACTTGTTTAAAGCGCTTTTATTAATGGGGGCAGAATCTATTGGACAT
>CAZCEM010000435.1:0-2756 GCA_964497555.1 uncultured bacterium | reverse complement strand
ACTGAACGGTCTGGGATTGACCAGCGGCGATCTCAAACGGATAGCCGCCCTCCCAATCGACGTGGAAGGATTCGTTAGAAACGCTCAGCCCATTTATCACCAGAGGCTGCTGACCGTCGTTGCCGATGTCGAAGGAAAGCGCGGCGGGTTGTCCGACTACTGTCTCACCCCAAGACAAGACATCGGTGGACAATCTGATAGCCGGAGGCGAAAACACCCCCACACCGGTCAGGGCGACGGTTAATTCACCCTCATCGGCGTCGTTGGAGATTACGGTCATGGTCGCGTGATACTCACCCACAGCCGAAGGATGGAAGAAGACCGACACGTCGCGGCTCTCGCCGCTGGGGATCGCGAGTTCCGCCAGGCCTTCAGGTGCCAGCGGATGCGAGCGCGCTGACAGCGTCAATGATGCCAGAGCGCCGCTCCGATATATTCCGCTGCCTTCCAAGAAGACGGCTTCGGCGGGATACTCGCGTCCGATTTCACGGTCCCAAACGCGGAACAAAATACTTTCTGTTTCCTTGAAACCTTCGATTTCTTCCGTATCAAGGTTATCCCCGTAAGCGGTGACCATCGGCGTCTGACCGTCAACCAACTCCACATATCCCGCGCAAACGCCCTCGGAGGTGAAGGCGCCGATAAAGTTACCTGCTGCCAGAGGTTCGTTGAGATACCGGACCTCCCGGACCGCCAGCGACATGTGTTGAGCGGTCTCGGTGAACTGCCAGTAAAAGTCGAGATTAGCGGGCTCAAAATCAACGCGGAAAGCTCTGTCATCGGTGAAGATGTCATCCACGATGAGGACGTCGTCACCCTCGTTGCTGACTGTTAAAACTCGCTCCGTCTCGCTGTCAACAGAGGTTTCACCGAAGTCCATCTCTCTTGTGGACAATTCTATGTCGGGCCAGGGGACAAATAATCCCGAACCCGAAAGCCTCACCTGGAAGGTTCCAACATTGGTGACGATATCCAACACCGCCGTATAATCCTCGACTTCCGCCGGTTGGAAGGATATCAGTATCTCGGTGGATTGCGCGGGCAACACCCGCCGCGGTCCCCTCAGTTCAAACGGGAATACGTTTCCATCGCCTTCCGACAAATGAACGTCGGAAATCCACAAATACCCCTCGCCTCGATTGGCGATGCTCAAGGTCGAATCAGCCTTCAGTCCCGTTCCCACTTCGCCAAAAGCATATTGCGCCGCCGACAGCCAACAAACCGGTATTCGACCGGTGCTCGCATTCAGCGTGAGGATGCTGACCGAGTTGGTATGGTAAGTACGGGGTCCTTGAATGAATTCCGCTGCCGCCTCGACTTCCCTATCCGCATAGGCGTCGTAGAAGCGGAAGGTGAAGGATTCATTGTCGAGGAAACCGTCAACCAGATCGTCGGTCGATTGGTCATCGCCCCAGGCGGCAAGGCCGAAAGCCGCGTTCTCTTCGGAGATGATCTCCGCGCCCGCGCACAATCCCTCGGGAGTGAAAACGCCGACCTCATCACCGACGCCCAGAGGTGCCCCGTCCAAAATAGCTGAATTGACGATGAGTGAATGGCTTACGTCGCTGACCCAGTAGCGGAAGTGTCGTCCTTCCAACGCCACTGAAACGCCTGATAATCTCACAACCTGAAGCTGGTTGAGATGGAATCGTCCGTCGCCCGTGATAAACTCAGCGTCCGCTGGGACTTCCTTTCTGGCGCTGACGTCCCAATAGCGGAAGTTTAAGGCTTCGTCCTCATGGAAGCCTTCCACCAGATCGGTGGTGAAGTCGTCTATCCACGCTGCGAAGCCGACAGACAATCCACGAGCGGGGATCATCACGCTGCCGGCTGCAATTCCCGCCGGCGTCAGCACCGCGATCTCATCGCCGGGAATCAGGCTCTGACCGTCCAACTCCGCTTCCCGAACCAAGAGCGACATGTTGCCGTCGGTCGGCGTAACGACCCAGTGCGGCTGAGGCAGTTCACCCACACCCGTCAGATGAACCTCTGTTAAACCGTGTTCAGGGTCATTACTGTGAATCGCCAGCCGTGCATCGTAGGCTGCGCCTTCCGTCGGTCGGAACGTTACCGACATGGCTGCGCTCTCGCCGGGTTGTAGCGTCGCGCCTCGGAGGTCACTGAAGGTGAATACATGCTCGTCAACGGTGACGTCATCTATGGTGAGAGCGCTGCCGCCGTTGTTCGACAGCTCGAGGTCCCAAGTCTGCTCGTCGCCGACCAGCACCACCCCATAGTCATGTTCGCTGTCGGACAACGACAACTGCGGCGGCCGCCCGGCTTCAACACCCTGACCCATCAGACTGACCTGCACTTCAGGCTGATTGGGGTCATCGCTGAATACTGTCAATATCCCCTGCTCCGGTCCCGGGGCGTCAGGAACAAAGACAATATCGACCGTGATGCTGCCGCCGGGATTGACAATGACGGGATCGGAGAAGTCCGCCGAGAACACGTCATTGTCTGTTTCGAGGCGTTCAACCGTCAGATCCGCCTCACCGATGTTTGAGATGGAGAGGGGCAAGATGGTCCGCGAACCCACCACCCGGAAGCGGAAGTTAAACGACACAGGCGACACTGCGATCCTCGGCTCCGCCACCGTATAATATTGGAGGCTGATAATGGAGAAACCATTGGGGCGCCAAACCCTATCGCCGAGCCGGTATTGAGCTTCGGCAATGCACTCGCGGCGTTCCGAGAAATCCCACAATCGGTACTGCACCGTTTCGCCGTTCTGGAATCCGTCGATGTTATCG
>CAZCEM010000434.1:0-2759 GCA_964497555.1 uncultured bacterium | reverse complement strand
TGGGGGGCGGACTGAAGTCCGCCCTCAAAGAGAAAGGGGCAGTTTTCTGGGAAAATAACAGCGAATGACCATATAAATTTGCACCAAGTAATGTAAATTCTTTTTGATAATAATCATATCCGGCGAAATCCCCCCACCCGGTTCATTTTTCCCCATGTCATTTTTCCTCTCCCTAAGAGGTGCACTCTCCCCACCGACCGTTTCCCCCGCGATAATTTAACCTATTACGTATCTATCATCAGTATTATCAATATGTTAGATGCAATTCTCTTTTCCTCCCTATCCCTTTGTTTTTCACCAGTTCTCTTGGCACTTTACTTGCATAATTTATAACACTCTTTTCGAAACTCTCGGATTGTCAGCGTCTTCTCAAGGTGCGGAATTCCACGACCAGGGACATTTCCCCGTTAGACAGTCGCTGACGCTGAAACCAAACTCAATCCATTGAGATGCGAATTATTTGGAGGGAAAAACCATAGAACCTCTACGAGACCTCAAAGGACTCTGTGCAACCTGCATCCACGTCGAGGATTGCATCCTGCGCCTGCGCAATGAGGGCGAGCCCATCTGGTTCTGCGAGGAATTCGATGACCGACCACCGCTAGATAAGGATGTCAACGGCATCCTGTCCGGTGAGCATGATAACGGCGGCGGCCTTATCGGAATCCTCCAGGATATACAAGGAAAATATAGTTACCTTCCCGCTAAAGCCCTGCGCATCGTCGCCGAGAAAACCGGTTACCCGCTGGTTGACATCTACGGCGTCGCTACCTTCTACCGTTCCTTCAGCCTCAAACCCCGCGGAAAACACCTCATTTCATGCTGCCTCGGCACCGCCTGCCATGTTCGCGGCGGCGCGCGGGTCGCGGCTGAGTTTGAGAAGCTGCTGAAAATCCACGCCGGTGAGACCACCTTCGACCGTGAATTCACCCTCGAAACCGTCAACTGCCTGGGCGCCTGCGCCTTAGGTCCCATTGTAACCGTCGATGGGCACTACTTCTCGCAGATGAATCCAACACTGGTGCCGATGATCCTCGAGAAAGCGCGCATCGGCATCGACCGGGTGGAAATCACCACCGACCAGCGCATCTTCCCGGTCACGGTCAGTTGCCCCCGCTGCAACCACAGCCTGATGGACACCCGGCACCCTGTGGATGGGCATCCTTCCATCCGGGTGACGGCTTCCTTTGGACGGCAGCACGGACGGCTGAACCTGTCCTGCCTATATGGCAGCTACAATGTGGATGGGAACTTTGACATCCCGTCCGACACGGTTGTCAACTTCTTCTGTCCCCACTGCCACGGAGAACTTCACACTACCTCACGCTGTGCGAGCTGTGGGGCTCCCATGGTGCCGATGATCGTCAAGGGCGGCGGCATGGTGCAGATATGTTCCCGCAAAGGCTGTAAGGGTCACATGCTGGACCTGGACGGCGTTAATCTCTAACTCCAATAAGGAAATCTTCAATAGTATGGAAAGGCTTCAATCCATCGACGGTTTTCGTGAGCTGCAAAGCCGCCTCATCGCCAGCCTGGAGCCCGACGTCCCCACGATTGTAATAAACGCGGGAACCTGCGGCCAGGCCAGCGGAGCCAACGACTTGATTCGGATGGCCAAACGGGATCTGATCGAGCGGGACTTGACCGACCAGGTGCGGCTCCGCATCACCGGCTGTCAGGGTTTCTGCGAAATGGAGCCCTCGCTGCTGATTGAGCCGCGCCGAACCTTCTATCCTAAGGTGAAACCCGCCAATATCCCTCGGATTCTGGAAGCGGTCACCTTCGGGAAGGTGGTTGAAGAACTGCTGTACTCAGATCCCGCCACCGGCAAGCGCATCGAAAAACAAGACGACATTCCCTTCTTCAAGCACCAGGTGCGCACCATCCTAGGACGCAACGAGAAGGTCGATCCGATACGTATTTACAACTATCTGGACACCGGCGGCTACACCGCTTTCGTCGATATCCTCGAGAAAAATGATCCCCTCTCGGTTATCAATGAAGTCAAGAGCGCTGGTCTGAGAGGTCGCGGCGGTGCCGGCTTTCCCACCGGTCTCAAGTGGGAGCTGCTTGCTAAGCAGCCCAGCAAAACCAAGTATCTGGTCTGCAACGCCGACGAAGGCGACCCCGGCGCCTACATGGACCGCAGCGTGCTGGAAGGCAATCCCCACAGCATACTCGAAGGCATGTTAATCGGGGCGTTTGCTACCGGTGCAACCGAAGGTGTAGTCTATGTCCGCGATGAATACCCGCTGGCGATTAAACATCTGGTCATCGCCCTGCGGCAGGCGCGTGAATTAGGCCTGCTGGGTGATGACATTCTGGGCACCCATTTTTCCTTTAACACCCGCATCGTCCGGGGCGCGGGCGCTTTCGTCTGCGGTGAAGAGACCGCCCTCATGCGCTCCATCGAAGGCAAGATGGGCGAGCCGCGGCAGCGTCCGCCCTATCCGGTACAGAAGGGTGTATTTGGCAAGCCTACCGCCATCAACAATGTTGAGACCTGGGCGAATATCCCAGTCATTTTCAATATCGGTGCCTCAGAATACATAAAAGTCGGCACACCCGGCAACACCGGCACTAAAATCTTCAGTTTGGTGGGCAAGATTCGCAATACCGGACTGGTGGAAGTGCCCATGGGCATGCCCATACAGAAGATAGTCAACGAAATCGGCGGCGGTCCATCGGGCGATGCGCCCATCAAAGCCGTCCAGACCGGCGGTCCCTCCGGCGGCTGCATCCCGGAAAGCCTGCTCGAC
>CAZCEM010000433.1:0-2760 GCA_964497555.1 uncultured bacterium | reverse complement strand
GGAGTCTTGATTCCAGCTTCCGCTGGAATGATGCGACTTAAGAAGTTCAAAAGTTCAAAAGTTTGAAAGTTTGAAAGTTGGATTCCAGCTTTCGCTGGAATGATGCGCCTTCGGCGCATTCTGCATTCTGCATTCTACATTCTGCATTTTTCCGCTATCCTACTGCCCTTCAAACACCAGCTTCTGCTTCATCCGAATCGGCGCGAACTTGCCCTTCACCCGCCCCGGTTTGTAGCGGAGGGAATCCATCACTCGACGAGCCGCTTCCTCAAAGCTGGGATCCTCTGGATCCGACGACAGCACATCCACCTCAGTTATCGATCCGCCAGGCTCCACCGTGAACTCCACCCAGACTTCACAGGACATGCCCATGCCCGTCCACTCCGGCGGATAGTTTTCTTCCATCAGCCTCCGCAGCACTTCCGCCGAAGTGCGCATTTCCGGCAGCACATCGGCTTCTTCCGCCTTATGGATCACCCGTTTATCCTGACCAGAGGCGAGATGCTCGTCCCCGAACACATCCAGACTATCACCCAAAACCTTCGGCTTGGAGGTGTCCGCCGGCTGTGGAAGCGGCGCTAGCCGGTTCAGCATGTCTAGCTTATCATTGGCCTTGCGGGCGTAGTCTGAGCCGGGATAGCCGTCCTTCACCTTCATCAACAGCTTGCGGGCGGTGGTGTCCTGACCCATGGTGCGCAGGGCAATATGAGCCGCGGCCAGCAAAGCCCTCGCGCCGAGGGGCGAGGCGCTGTCCGCCTCGGCAGCAAGGTCGAGAAACATCCCGTAAGCCGTGTCCGACCGACTCTTCTCCAACCACCAGCGGTTGGCGGCTTCAAGCTGCAAAAGAAGACTGTCAGCGACCTGCTCCTCCACCTCCAATCCCAGCCGCAGCTTGATTCTATTGGCAATGTCGCCTTCGGGATTCTTGTCAAGTATCACCCGCAGCAGCGAGTCATGCGCGGCGGTGTCTCCCCGCGCCCGCGCCAGATAAGCCAGCGACGCCATAGTTCGCGTCCACAGGTCGTCGTCGAGGCTGTCGGATCCTGCCACTAACTGGAAATAAATCTCTGAACTGTCACTCCGACCGCCTTCGAACAGATAATACCCACCGATTGCTGACCATTGCTGAATCCGTTCAGTGTTACGACGTTTGAACATATCTTCCAGCGCGGTGGAGTCGAACGGCGCCAGGGTATCCTTTTCGGCTTCCTTTTTCAAGCTGTCGCTCTCAGCCTTGCGGGCTTCTTCGACCATCCTCGCCAGCGGGTCGTTTCGGGACGCAAGGCGGTCGCCTCGGTCCCGCGCTGGACGCGCGTTCAGGACAATGGAAATCGAATCGACGTAAGCAGTATCTGCTGGCATTAAAGGTCTTAATTGCTGACGGGCGCTGTCGAGCAGGGCGAGCTGCCGGTCAAGGTATTGCATCCGCTGCCAGTACCGGCCTAACGTTTCCATGCGCTTTAGCAGTGAATCCGCCGGCGCCCCCCATTCGGAGTTGCGCTCGGCGTTTTTAACTTCCCGCAGAGAGGCGGCGGCGGCGGGCAGGTCCCGGTCCACTTCCCAGACCATTCTGCCCAGCTCCCACTGCGCCGCGGCGACGTCTATCCCGCGCTTCTCAGTTTCAATCAGCCGTTCGAGGTGTTTGCGGGCGTCTTCGTACTCGCCCATCTGCCGCAGACACCGTGCTGCTTCCACCTCCACCCGCGGAAACTGGTCGATAAACGCGCCGTCGCCCAGCAGGTCTTTGAACTCCTCCAGCGCTTCCTCATAACGCTCCAGCTCCCGCAGCACAATGCCGTGCTGAAGCCGCGCGGTGAACCGAAGCGAACGGTTCGGCTTTGAGTCAAGCACGTCCTGGTATAGTGTCAGCGCTTTCTCATTCTCGCCCACGCGCTTGAGACAATCACCCACCTGAACCAGCGCCTTGCTGCGCAGCCAGTCGTCGAGCTTTTTCTCCTCGAGGATGCGGCTGTACTCCTCCTGCGCCATCGCCCAGCGCTCGCCTTTGAGGTAGTATTCTCCCAACGCATAATGAGCCTGCGCCCGAAGGGACGATTTCACTTCCGGCTCGAAGAGTTCGCTCAGCATCGCCCGCGCCGAATCCGGCTGGTTCACCATAAGCAGCGACATGCCTTTCCACAGCCGGCTTTCCTCCACAAACTCCGACTCAGGATACTTGCCCGTGAGTTCGTCTATCTTGCCGATGGCGTTGCGGTATTTCCCTGTGTAGTAATAGGCTTTGGCGAGCAGCAGGAGGGCGTCGTCTTCCCAGCGGCTGTTGGGGTAGTATTCCAACATCCGTCCGGCGGAATCGATGGCTTTCTGGTAATCGCTTTGACCTGGCAGGGATTTCGTCGATGTGGAAGTCTCTGACGATCCCTTGCGCTTGCTCTCGCCGGCAGCGAAGTACTTACGGGCATTGTAGAAGTAGTTGTAGTAGGCGCAGTCGGACAGCCCGCCCGCCAGAACCGCCGTCAACACTAACCGGGCGGCTGTCGCAGCGAGATGTCTCAGTTTATCCAATTTTGCGGTGGTCGTGATGGCGGTACTCCTTGACTTAGGAAAATTTTGCCTATATATTAGCAGTTTATGATGGAAATGGGGAAAATACCTTTTCCATCTTTAAACCAAGGCTTGTATTAATGGGTGCAGAATCTATTGGACATTAGTTGTCATTTCCCAGAAAATAGCCCCTTGACCTCGTCGGTCGGGCGTCTCGCCCGACTTTTCCCCCCTGCTGGCAGGGGGGAAAAACAAAGG
>CAZCEM010000432.1:0-2786 GCA_964497555.1 uncultured bacterium | reverse complement strand
GCCAATGTGGTTTTAACTGCCGCCGGCTTGTGGGTATTGTGGCTTGCCAGGCGGCGCACCACCTTCCCTGGCGTGGCTTGGGCGGGGACTTTGCTGCGGAAGATCTTTCTGCCTCGAGCGGTTGAAGACCGGAAGCAGGATTCAGATAATTGAAAATACTCGACCGTTATATCGTCTTTTCCTTCATCCGGAAGCTGTTGTGGTCTTTGCTCGCGGCGACCATCATCTTTCTGGTGGTGGACGTGGTGGAACACATCGACAACTTCGTGGATTACAAAGTGTCCTTCGCGGTCGCTTTCCGTTATTATTATCTGTTTATACCCTATATCATGTATCTTATCTTCCCCGTAGCGGCGCTGCTGGCGACGCTGTTCACCATCGGCGGTCTGACGATGACCAATGAACTCGCCGCCATTAAGGTTTCCGGGGTGCCGTTCTCCCGTCCGCTGACGCTGCTGATAATCACCACCGCCCTTGGCGCTTTCGGGATTTATGTGCTCGGCGAAACGGTCATTCCCAACACCAACCACATCCGTGAAGACCTCTATCGTTATGAAATCAAGCGGCTTCCGCGCGAGAATCGAGCTGAATTGGGACGCATCTACGTGCAGCTCGGCTCGGAGAAGCAGCTTTACATCAACGACTACAAATCCACCACCCGAGAGGCTTACGGCATTCAAATAATAGAGACCAGCGCCGGACGGATATTGAAACGCATCGACGCCGCCAAGATGGTCTGGCGCGACGGACTATGGCTGCTGGTGGGAGCGGTTGAAAGGGATTTTAATTCGGACGGCTCTCTGACCCGCTGCGTTGAGGTCGTCGATTCGGTTTCAGGGGAAGGCGTTAGGCCGGACGAGTTTGAGCGCATCCGGACGCTGCCGGAGGAGTTGAATCGTCAGGAGCTGCTGGAATTCGTGGAGAGACTGAAACAGACCGGCGGCAAGACGCTGAAGTGGGAGACCGAAGCCTCCGCCAAGACTGCGCAGCCGGTGGCGGCGGTCATTATTGTGCTGTTCGGCGCCCCGATAGCGTCCATCAAGCGGCGGGGGGGCACCGCACTTGGTTTCGCGATCAGCCTGTTAATCTGTTTCATCTACTTCGGGGCCATACAGATAGGCAAGGTGTTAGGCTATAACGGAACGCTGGATCCTTGGCTGGCGGCTTGGATAGGAAATCTGCTGTTCGGACTGGTGGGGCTGGCGCTGCTGGCTAAGACTGTTAGATAAGATGAGCGCGCCGGTGCTTATTGGAGTGGGGATTTTCAATGCGTCCTAAACAGCTAGGGCGCCCGCTAACCGCAGCTTCTTTTAAAGACAGAAAGACCCGCATCAGCGCGGGTCTTCCTGTTTGTATCGAGAACAACTCGCCGGCTGGCGCGTCGGATTTACCGCAAAGTGACCGCCAATCCAGCGGCAATGGCGTTGTATTCGCCCAGCGAATAGTCGGCGTTGATGCTGAGCAGCGGCAAGCCAAACCTAACACCGCCGGTGAAGCGCATATCGTTCTTGCCGTCCATGTCAAACTTGATGTTTTCACCGTCAAAGGTGCTGCCAGGGGAATCAACCGTGTAATCCACCTCGATGTTGGAAGATTCGATGCCGACGCCGATATAAGGCGTGATGCTGAGCCCCATGCCGAACTGCTTGGAAGCGTGGAGATTCGCCGCCCAGTGAGTGGAGGTGATGATATCGCCGACCTTCAACTGCTCCCAAACGTACTGCCCGGTGATGTCAACCGGGAACATGGGCACCGGGATGTACTACGACAGGCTGTGCTTGAGGCCGCCGCCCATGAAACTGACCTTTCCGACATCCCCAGCGTCCATCTCCGGGAGGTAGCGGATCAGAATCTCGGTTTTGAAAGGCAGACCAACAGAAGCCTGCGGCACTGCCAGAGGCAAGAAATCGACACCGGTGCCTTGAACGGTCGGGAGGGGCTGGGCGTTGTTGTTGATGGTGTTGAGCATCTCAGTCCAGGCTGGTGTAACCGATAAAGCGTCGATTTCCGCTGGAGTTTTGCCGGCTTGAGCCAGCGCGTCTCTCAACGCAGCATCCGCGCCGTTAGGATCCGGCTGCAAGGTCGCCAAGCTGTCCACACCGAACACGGTCGGCGTCTTGCGGTTGGGATAGAGATATTCGAGATTGATGTTTAAATCGCCGGTGACGCCCAGACCGACGGGAGCAGGAAGGGCGACCGAACCGATGTAGAAGTCATACGACTGGTCTTTCTCCGGCACGGTAACCATCGCCATCTTCACGCCAATGTCAAATCCGAACAGTTTGTGGGGTTTAGCGGTGTGGTAGTAGCCGGAATTCATGGCGGTTCCAAACGCCGTCGCGAAGGGACCGATATAGCCTTCAGCGTTCTTCTGAGCAAGCTTCTTGATTTGCTCTTGGAAATCAACCGCAGAAGACTGAATGGACAGGGTTAGTAAAAGACCCAGAACCATTAAAACAACACAAAACCTCTTCATGCATCCTCCGTTACTTTTAGGAAATTGAATACTCGATGGCGAGCCATCGAATCCTGGTTGTTTTCCCGCCTAAGGAGGGACCTCAGTGTGGGAAGTAAGCTCTGATGTTACGCAGTTGCTAACTTACGAGTTAACTTATTATATATTAAAGAAATAGGAAGTTGCTGTCACTCCCGCGAAAGCGGGAATCAAGAATTAATTTCTAAGCGCTTGATATTTCAAATAGTTAAATTCTCAATCTGGATTCCCGCTTTCGCGGGAATTGTCATGGTGGCTTCCCCACCACAGAAGATGAAAATAGCAGCAACCG
>CAZCEM010000431.1:0-2795 GCA_964497555.1 uncultured bacterium | reverse complement strand
GTACAACCGGGTGCTCTACACCATGAAGGACCGCAAAGTCTCTAAGCAGAACTTGTAAAATGAAAGATAAAAAACCTAAATCCATCGCAGAACCGCCGTCCGATCTAAGCGCCCTCGAGGAGCGCGGCGAGCGTCTCAACACCCTCATCGAACTGAGCAACAGCCTCCGCGAACGCGAGCGTCGAATCCCCATCACCTTCCACGAGTTTCTCGACCTCGCCGCCCGCAATCCCACCTGCGTCTTTAGGGACATCTTCCAGCTCTTTCACGATATGATTCATCATTATGTCCCCGAAGGTACCGATGACTTCCAGAAGGATAAGGACTGGATTGGTTTTGCTGATTACGACTGTCACAAGTTGTTCGTCGAAGAATGCGACAATCCCTTCTTCGCCGACCGCCTGTTTGCCAACCGGCTCATGCGACTGGTGGAAGCCTTTCGCAAGGGCACTCAGAAGACCAACATCTTCCTGTTTGAAGGTCCTCCCGGCAGCGGCAAGAGCACCTTCCTTAACAATCTCCTTCAGAAACTGGAGGAATATACCCGCACCGAGGGCGGCGCGACCTATAAAGTCTATTGGCGGCTGAACCTCGACGAACTAGGCGGTTTTAAAAAGTTCCATCGGCGGCATGATGACCTTGCAAGGATGATTCGAGACATTCCCCACGAAAACAACGTTGGTGATAACGAGTTACCAGTTGGCCTCGACCGCGTTGAAGACTCCGCCAAGCGCTTTCTGGAATTCTCCTGCCCCAACCATGACCACCCCATCTGGATGATCCCCAAGTCCTATCGCCAGAAGTTCTTGGACGAACTCATCAGCGACGAAGAGTTCAAGAAGAAGCTGTTCACCGAGAAGCAGTACGAGTGGGTGCGGAAGGGCACTCCCTGCAATATATGCAGCTCGCTGTACAACTCCCTGCTGGACGAGACCGGCGATCCGTTCACGGTGTTCGGGATGATCAACGCCCGCAAAAACATCTTCAGCCGTCAGTTGGGCGAATGCGTCAGTGTGTTCAATCCCGGGGATATGCTGCGGAAGGACTTCATCAGCAGTCCGACCACCCAGGGCTTGTTAAATAACATCTTCAAGCACGAAGACATCCGTTTTATATACTCCTACCTTGCCAAGACCAACAACGGCGTGCTGGCGCTGATGGACATTAAAGGCTACAACGTCGAGCGTCTGCGCAGCCTGCATGGCATCATCAGCGACGGCGTTCACAAGGTGGATCTGGTCGAGGAAACCGTCAACACCCTGTTCTTGGGTCTGATAAATCCAGCGGACAAGAAGCACTACGACGACATGCCCTCGTTCCGCGATAGAATCATCACCGTCAACATCCCCTACATCCTCGACTACAACACCGAAATTGAGGTCTATCGAAACAAGTTCGGCAAGGGCATCGACGGCTGCTTTCTGCCGGGGGTGTTGGACAACTTCGCCAAAATTATCATCGCCACCCGACTGGACAGCGACTCGCCGGCGCTGCGACGGTGGATAAAGAATCCCATGCAATATACTAAATACGTTGACAAGAACCTGCTGCTGCTGAAGATGGATATCTACACCGGCCGCTTGCCGTCTTATTTATCGGACGACGACATCAAACGCTTCGACCGCGCCACCCGCAAAGACATCCTCGCTGAATCGGAAACTCAGGGCGACAAAGGCGTGTCCGGCCGGCAGTCGCTGCTGACCTTCGCCAAGCTGCTGGCGCGGTACGCCGAGATGGGCAAGATGATCACCATGGAGTCGTTGAAGGCTTTCGTCAACGAGGAGATGAAGGAACTGGACATCACCCTGCCGGACGGGTTCATCGAATCGTTAATTGATATGTACGATTACAACGTCATTCAGGAGCTGAAGGAGGCTATCTACTACTTCAACGAGGAACAGATAACCACCCAGATTCTGGACTACCTGTTTGCCATCAACTTTGAGCCGGGCTCGACCAAGGTCTGCCCCTACACCGGCAACACCATCGAAATCACCGACGCGTATTTAGACGAGTTCGAGACCGCCTTCATGGGGACGGCGTCCATCCTCGCTAAGCGGCGGGAATTTCGGCTGGAGACTCAGAAGGAATACGTCAGCCAGACGGTGGCTCAGGAGATGCGCATCGGGGGAAAGAAAATCAAACAGACCAAGCTGTTCAACGCCCTGCTGGATAAATACAATCGGCAGTTGAAGGAGAACTCGCTGAAGATTTATCAGGACAATGAGACCTTCAGGCGGGCGATTCAGGACTTCAGCACGCCGAGCTTCAACGCTTACAGCGACCGGCTGCGGCACGACGTGAACCTGCTGCTGGCCAACCTGCAAAAGAAGTTCGGCTATTCAGCGGAGGGGGCGCAGCAGATTTGTTTTTACGTGCTGGATAAGGGGCTGATAAGGAAGTATTGATGGAAGTGTCATGTGGCGAGGCGAGGTTAAGTTTCTGAAGTTTCACGCTGTCATTCCCGCTTTCGCGGGAATGATGCGACTTTGGCGCATTTTTTCAATGTTCAAAAGAAAAGGTAGTGTCCCCATATAGTTGTTAATCCTATGAGTAGCTTGTCAAAGAATGCCGAAGATATCCGAAGCACGTCATACCGGCGAAAGCTGGTATCCAGATAAGTACTTGTTTTTTCGGATACATAACTCTTATTCTGGGCTCCGGCTTTCGCCGTAGCGACGTGTCCCAGTGATTTTTATATTCATCGACAGCCTGGTTCGACCATAACAGTCAGGAGTGAATAGAATTATCTCTTACCCTCACCAACCAGCGAGTTAACGCATTCTGCATTTTGC
>CAZCEM010000430.1:0-2805 GCA_964497555.1 uncultured bacterium | reverse complement strand
CCGAATACCAGCACCCCTGCCACCGCAAGCGCTATGGGCAGACGCCAAGGATTGCCGTGAAAAAAAAGAGGCATAATCCAATCGAAGACCGGATTATGCCACCCCACATTGAAAAAGTACATAAGCTGGACGTCAATCCGGCTGATGTATTCGAGCATGGATAAAATCTCGTTTAGCCGCCAAACAGGACGTTGATGCCCAGCGAGGGGGCGTTGAAGCTCACGTCAGGCATGCTGCGTATCTTCTCGTCCCCGAAGCTCCAGTCATCGACCAGCAAGGTCACGAAATAGCCGCCGACGACCTGAACTGCCACATTATCGCCGATGTAGTACTTAACTCCCGCGCTCGGATTCAGGAAGAATCCCCCATTGGCGGCGCTGATTTTAAAGCTGTTGGGATTATGTCCGGGGAGTAGTCCCTCGAACAGGTCATTCCAGGTCAGGCTGCCGCGATATTGGGTGACCTCCATCGTAACACCGATACCGCCGATGCCCAATCCCACCGCACCTTCCAGATTATTCACAAGATGCCCGGCGATATACTCGCAGTAGAATCCGCCACCGCCCAAGCCGACCGTTGCGTCCTGAGGAACACTTTGACCGTTGTCCTGAAACGAACCGCTGACGCCGACGCCCCCGCCGAATCCATAACCGCCGATGCGCCAGTGAGACGACACCTGACCGCAGCCGCCGCCGCCCCACAAAGTGATGGGACCTTTCACTTCTTCGAAGCCGGGCGTTACTTCTTGCAGCTTGTCATCGAGAAATTTCAGATCCGGGCTGTAAAAGCTGATGTGGAAGCCGCCGTAGCCGCTGAACTCACGGTCACCGGCTTGAGTGCTCAACGTTGAAATCAACATCAGCGCTAAGGTGAGACTAAGAGTGGATTTCATAATTATCTCCCTGTTTGTTAAATGATCACTTCGATGAATGCAGCCGTGCGACTTCTTCACAAGTCAGTTTCCGCCACTTGCCAATCGCCAGCCGCCCTAGGCTGACGCCGCCGATGCGGATGCGCTTCAGCTCGAGCACCTGATACTTCAGCTCCCTGAACAGCCGCCGGACGATGCGCTTGCGTCCCTCGTGGATGGTGAGTCGCAGCTTGGTGGTGCTGACCATCACCAGATTGTCGATTTCGACGGGGCGGCCGTCGATTGCCACGCCTCGGGCAAGCTTGGCGACGTCCGATTCCCGGAAGGCTGGCTGGATTTTAACTTCATATTCCTTCTGAACCTGATGCCGGGGATGAGTCAGCCGGTTGGTCAGCTCGCCGTCGTCGGTCAGCAATATTAAGCCGCTGCTGTCCTGATCCAGCCGTCCCACGGGAAACACCCGTTGCGGAACCTTCACCATATCGGCGATGCAGGGACCCTGCTCCTTGCCCCGCGCCATTGTTGAAAGGACTCCGACCGGCTTGTGCAGCATGATATAGACCTGCGGCTGGAAATCCTTCCCGACGACGGGCGAGCCATCGACTTCCACGCGGTCTTGACCCTCCTGAACGTCCCGCCCCGGCTGAGTAACCGCCTCACCATTGACGCGGACTCGCCCCGCTTTAATAATATCGTCGCAGGCTCGCCGTGAAGCGACGCCAGCGGTGGAAAGGTAATGGGACAGCCGCAAGGGAGCATTACACTCCGTTTGAATTACAATCGAGTGGACAGTGCTCAGTGCTCAGTGGACAGTTGACAGTAAAAAGCACCTCTGTGTATGCGCCGCGAGCGCACCATACATCTGAGTGTGTCCACCCCGTTCACCCCATCCACATCGTCCACACGTCCAGAATTCAGGTGAGGCGTCCGCCTAATGCGCCTTCGACGCCAACGTCGTGACTTCGCCGGTTTCGCTCCGCTGCGTCATGAAGGGACGCACCAGGTCGATGGGAATCGGGAACACGATGGTCGAGTTGTTCTCGGTGGCGATTTCCGCTAAGGTCTGCAGGAAGCGAAGCTGCAACGCGATAGGATCTTTTGCAATCACCGAGGCGGCTTCCGCTAACTTTACCGACGCCTGATACTCGCCTTCTGCGTGGGTGACCTTAGCGCGGCGTTCCCGCTCGGCCTCGGACTGTTTCGCCCAGGCGCGGCGCATCTCTTGTGGCAGATCGACGTGCTTAATTTCGACGTTAGCGACCTTGATGCCCCAAGGGTCGGTGTGCTTGTCGATAATTTCCTGCAGGTTGCGGTTGATCTTTTCCCGCGAAGCCAGCAGGTCGTCGAGTTCCACCTGCCCCAGCACGCTCCGCAAGGTGGTCTGCGCGAACTGCAGCGACGCGAAGAGGTAATTTTCGACCTGCACCACTGCTTTGTTGGGGTCTATTACGCGGAAGTAAATGACAGCGTTGACCTGCACCGACACGTTGTCCTTGGTGATGACGTCCTGCGGCGGGACGTCGCGGGTTTCGAGCCGCATACTGATTCTCACCATGCGGTCCACAATGGGGATCAGAAAGATGACGCCGGGGCCCTTGGGATTGGGCAGCAGCCGTCCTAGCCGGAAGATGACGCCCCGCTCGTACTCAGGCAGCACCTTGATAGCGCTGATGAGGAGCAGAACGAAGAAGATGATGACAACATACAATGCTACAGGCATGGTTTCCTCCTTGAGGATTTGTATGGATAGTCTAATTAAGGTCTGCTGAAAAACTCCCGATTTTATTGCTGTTTACTGCTGTTTTTTGGTTTGAACTCCTCCTCGCTGTCATTTCCGCTTTCGCGGGAATAACGAAGAGGTTTGGAATGACAGTGAATGGGGGTTATGAACAGAGAGTTTAATCTAAAGAAGAGTTTTTCAGCAGACCCTATTT
>CAZCEM010000429.1:0-2808 GCA_964497555.1 uncultured bacterium | reverse complement strand
CGGATTGAAATCGGTCGAAACCGCCACTCGGCAGCCGGCGTCGATGAAATCGCGGCCGGAGGCATACTCATTCAGCCCCAGAAAGAACACCGCTCCCGGCAGCAGAACCGCGGTAACTCCAGCTTCCGCCAACAGGCGCCGGCCCGCCGGGCCAGTATGGTCCAGATGGCTGGCCGTCAAGGCTTGAAACTCCGCCGCAATCTTAGCCCCTTCACCTTCAGAAAACTGGTCGGCGTGAAGATGCCGCGCCAGTCCCGCTTCCATCGCCCCAGCGAAGACGCGCCGAGTCTGTTCGCCGTTAAAGGCCCCTTCCTCAAGAAACACGTCCACCCCTTCGGCGAGGCGGTCTGCAACGGTCTTCGGTATGATTTCCTCACAGATGAGGGACACGTAGCGGTCGGGATTTTCCTGGAACTCTGGGGGAATAACATGCGCTGCCAGCAGCGTGGGCACCACATCCACCGGATGCCCGGACGCGCCCCGCCGAATCGCGCGCAGCATCTTGAGTTCGTCACTGACCGACAAGCCATAGCCGCTCTTGGCTTCCAGCACCGTTACGCCAAGTTCGAGGAAGCGGTTGAGCCGGCGTCGAAACGAGTCCGTCAACTGCTCTTCAGAGGAATCCCGCACCCCGCGCGCGCTGCTCAGGATGCCGCCTCCCGCAGTAGTAATCTGAAGGTAGGTCTCACCCCGATTCCGACGAACAAACTCAGCTTGCCGCCAGGAAGCGAAGACAGGATGGGTATGGCAATCCACCAGACCGGGAGTGGCAAGCAAACCATGCGCGTCGTAACACTCACGCCGGGGGGCCGTGAGGGGAAACGGCTCGTTCTCGGGACCGACGGCTGCCACCATGCCGCTGCTGACCTTCAGCCAACAATTCCGTATCATCAATATCGGCTGTGGGGGCGTTCCCTTATCGACTCTCGTCGGAACCGCCAGCAGTCCTATGTTCGTTATATAGCTTTGCTTAATAATCTGGTGAATCTCGGTGTGGTGCTGGTTGTTCGACGTTGGATTTTTCTGTTCGACGGCTGTCTTGACGGCGGACTATCAGAAAGGCGATGAGCATTGCCAGAAAGAGCAGCAACAAGGCCCACGCCATTCCTCCCAGGGTGCCGATGATGGTGTGGTAGATTTCTAATCCCCAGTATTCAGGGGTCAGCTCCACCTTTGCGGCTTTTTCGGTCGCCGGTTGAAGGAACCGCTCCAGCTTCCAGACGTCCACTCCGCTGGAGATGCCCACCACGAACAGGGCGAAGGTGATGAACTTGCGCCACGCCCCCGCAATGCTTTCGCCGATGACGCGGTTGAAGATGGAGTCTATTGGATTTCGGAAGAATATCACCACCAGCCAGGCGATGATGGAGGCTATCGCCAACAGAGCGATGAGAAGCAGTAAAAATTCCACCCGGATTCTCCTTGCATTTTAGCTGAATTTAATTGGAACGGTGAATCAACGCGATTCGCCGGATTTTATCGAGCGCCGCCCTCGGTAGCGTCAAGCGCCTGGGTATGTTGGAAGCAGCAGTCAACCGGTTTGCGGAATACTCCGAATAAATATAAAATACCTAACGCTGAAGAACAATGCAAGTTTATTTTACTTATTGACTTACTCTATCTCTATCACTCCGAAGTCTCCAGCGGGCATGAACCGCCGCGCGGCGGATTGAACCTGCGCCGGCGTCAGACTCTTCAAGGACTCGAGCAGCTTCCGCCGATACTCTGGGTCTGCCCGGAGGAACTCGCCAGTCCCCATCGCAAACGCCTGGCTGATGCGGGACGCATCCCGCATCAGCAGACGTCCCGAAGCCGCGTTCACCAGCCGCTCGACTTCCTCCGGCTGGAACGTGTGTCTGGCGAGCGCTTCGAGACCTTCGTCCAAGCCCTTCCTCGCCGCGGGATTGTTCTCCGAGCGGGTGGAGATGGAAACCTCCCAATAGACCCAGCCGCTCTGGTCATCCATCGGATACAGAGAATAGGAGCTGCCCAGGCTGTAAGCCAATCCTTGGCCTTCGCGGAGATTCATGTCTAAGTGGTCGTTCAGCCAGGAGTTGGCAATCATCAGGGCGGCTTCCTGCGACCGAGGGACGTTCTCCACAATCTTGCCCATCAGGATGCCTCCCTGCGGGCGGCCCAGCTTAAGCGAACGGGTGAAACCAGCTTTAACAGCAGGAGCTGGCGCGGGAGGACTTATTGGCGGAGGGGAACCTACATTCGCAAAGCGGTCGGCTGTAATCGACCTCAGTCGTTCGATGACGACATCGCCTTCCACCGGGCTGGAGACAGTTAAGAGCCAGTTGGAAGGCGAAAAATAATCCCGCTTGAGGGTGTCCAGAAGATCCGCCAGCCGTTTAGGCTCGAGGGCGTTCAGCTCTTCGCCATAGACATCTTTAGATAATGATGAACTGGGAAGCAGCTCCTCGCGCAGCATCTTTCGGGCCGGGCGCAGAGGATTGCGCGTCCAGCCGCGGCGGGCGGCGTCTTGAGCCTGAAGGGCGCTGCGCAGCGAGGCGGAGTCCAGCGGCGTCGCGGCAATCAATTCCAGCAGGATGCCGCAGGCTTCCGACCATTTATCCGCAGGAACTTCCAAACGCATGAATGAATATTCCGGCGTGGTGTAGTAATCATCATAAGGAATGCCGGGATTGTCCACAGTCTTCAGCGTTGCTCCGATTTGGTCGAGGCGGTCGGATACCGTCAAGCCCTCCGGCGAGCGCGTTTCCCAGACCAGCCGGTGCAGGAGGTCCACCGTGCCGGTCCCGAAACCCTCCTCCCACCTCCAGCGGTCTCTCAGCAGCAGATGCA
>CAZCEM010000428.1:0-2809 GCA_964497555.1 uncultured bacterium | reverse complement strand
TGAGATTGCTTCGCTTGCCTTCGGCAAGCTCGCAAAGACGCGCCTGCGGCGCGTTGCTATTAAGAAAATTCGTTACCCACACGAAACAGCGAAGAACCGAACGACAACCCCCTTCCCGCCTGCTAACTCTTGGAGAAAAGCGCGTCAGTCGGTGTCAAGTGTGTCTTTAGTGTACCCATTTCACGTGCAAATGTACCCCATACGGGTGCATTTGACATGGGAGAGTCCGATTCAACCGTGGAATTCTGGATTTTCCCGGGGCGCGTTTGTGGCTGCTCAGGCTTTCTTGGCGGGCTTCTTCTCCTGCTGCTTCTTGGCTTGCGCGTCTTTTTGAGTTTGCTTCTGCTTGCTGCTCTTCTCTTTGTCCTTCTTTCCGCCTTTGTCGCCCATGATGGTCTCCCTTTCGGTTGGTTTTTGTCTGCTCCGCGGGGATGCGCTTCGTTTGGGCAGTCCCCTTTAAGATTTAAAATATCTCATGAATGCGAGTTTGTCAAGGAGTATTTGAAAAAATGAGTTCAAGATCTTCATTTCACTGAACGCTAACCTTCCTCCCGTCGCCTCCCACCGGCTCTCGTGCCTTGCATTAAACCGGTTTTTAGCGCATAATATAAGGTCAGCTAATAGGATCCTTCAATAAGAACCTCAACACAAGGAACACCAAGAGCGCAGAGGAGAAATTGACTCTTAGTCTGCTGGTCTTTCGTCACCAGCAACCCGTAACGGAAGATGAAGCCGATTCAGCGTAAGCATAGCGCCGGATGTCCTCATCCTGCACTGACAGGGCTTTTCGTCGCAGTGTAAGGACACCCTGCGGAATGCGGATGCTCTTTCACATTAACGAGTTATTGACTTATCGCTGGATTGAGACATAAATTTATAGTTCGAACTCATTCCCGACGTCTTTGATTTTCACCTTTGGGGCTGTATATGTTCCCGGTAATGATCCTTGCGCTGACGGCGATGAGCGCTGTTGTACTTCAGTTTGCGTCGAATTTGACGCTTCTGAAGAACCTACTGCACCTTCTGCAGCTCGAAGACTACCTGTCCACCCGGATGCTCCGAGCCGCCGACCGTCTATGGCACCGATGGGTGCTGCGCCCGGATTGGCTGGTTCTGGCGTGGATCCTCGGCGCCACCCGCCAGGTGATAAACACCGAGCCTCCGGCCTGGTTTGTGCCGGTGAACGCCGCCCTGCTGACGGTCATCGCTGTAGGCGGAGCTCTCCGCATCACCAGCGATACGCACCGGCAAAAAACTGCCAAGAAGAAACTGGTGATGACCGCCCGCGCCAAGCGTATCTATTTCACCGTCGCCATACTGACCTTTGCGCCCTATATTATCTTGCAGACTCTTCTGTTCAAATCAGCTGTTAAATCTCTGTGCGCCCCCTGGGGCAAGGACTTTTACGTCTTCGTCCTGATGTTCGCGCTGCTGCTGATGGTCGAGCGTCTGGCGCCTTTCGTGCTGGCGCTGTCGGTGCTTATACTTAAGCCGGTCGAGAGCCGCATACAGCGCGGTTACCTTCACGACGCCGCGAGCATCCTGCTTGAATATCACCCGCTGGTCATCGGCATCACCGGCTCCTATGGAAAGACCGGCACCAAGGAGCTGCTCGCCGCGATGCTGTCTGAGAAATACAACGTCCTGAAGCCTCCCGCCAGCCACAACACGCTGATGGGCGTCACGCGTCTGATACGTGAACAGTTGCGACCTTTCCATGATGTCCTGGTCGTGGAGATGGGCGCTTATCAGATAGGCTCAATTCAGAAACTGTGCAACCTCACTCGTCCGCAGCACGGCATCATCACCGTTATCGGTTTGCAGCATCTGGAGCGTTTCGGGTCGCAGGAAAGCATCCAGCGCGCGAAAGGCGAACTGTTGCGGTCACTGCCGTCGGACGGCCTCGCGGTGTTGAACGGCGACGATCCCCGCTGCCGGTCGATTGGGCGGGAATTTTCGGGCAAGGTGATATACTTCCGCGTCGAGCCTCGCGGAGGCGGGGCTCCGCCGGTCGAAGACGAGCACATTCCAACCGTATGGGCGCGGGACATCCACATCGGGATAAATGGGAGCGACTTCGTGTTGGTGTTCACCGACGGCGAGTACTTAGAGACTCATCTGTCTCTGTTAGGGCGACCGGTGGTGGCGAATGCGACCGCGGCGGCGGCACTGGCGAGAGCCTTGGGCGTGCCTATTCGCAGCATCAATCGAGCGTTGTCTTCGCTGCCGCAGGTGGCGCATCGGCTGGAAGCCAAGCTAACCGAAAACGGCATAACGGTCATCGACGATGCCTTCAACTCCAATCCGATTGGCGCGGAGAGCGCTCTAGAGGTGTTGTCGCAGGCTGTCGGGGGGAGACGGGTGTTGGTGACGCCGGGGATGGTTGAGTTGGGCGTACTTGAGGATGAAGCTAATCGTCAATTCGGCTGTCAAGCGGCTCGAGCCTGCGACCTGGCGGTGCTGATCGGCGGGAGCCGCATTGAGCCTATTAAACGAGGGCTGCTGGAGGGAGGATTTTTGGAGGAGGACATCTGGACGGCAGTCTCGCTGACGGAGGGCTTAACGCTGCTAAACCAGTGGCTAAGACCAGGCGATACTATGCTGCTTGAAAACGATCTGCCGGACCAGTATGACAGGAAATAAAGCCGGCGGACTGAGAACTTGCCGCTGACGCGGTGAAGCGGATAGGAAATATACGCCAATTGCAGTTAAGCCATCGTGTATATTAAGAGGGGCAAATAATACATTACATCTGCTGTCATTTCCCAGAAAATAGGTTTCCCGCGTAGGTCAACCGTCTCGGTTGACA
>CAZCEM010000427.1:0-2816 GCA_964497555.1 uncultured bacterium | reverse complement strand
AATCCCTTAATAGTGGTTTCGAATACTGTAATAACCGCTGTTGGCTTGGTGATATGCCTTCTATCATCTTTGCACGCTCAGCCGGTCATCTCCGAAATCATGCCCAAACCATTAAACACCGGCGAATGGATTGAGCTGTATAATCCCACTGACTTCCCCTTCGATTTGACCGGCTGCGTCATCATCGACGCCACCGGCCGCCCGCGAAGCCTGCCACCTGGTTCGATGGTTGCTGCTGACAGCTTTTTAGTATTACTTGGCGACAGCGCTGACCTGATCACCCTGAATTTAACTGCCGACCAAGCCTTGATAATGCGGCTGCCAGGCTTGAACGACGACGGCGATGAGCTGACCCTGAGCGATTCCACCGGGCGGGAGCTGGATCGCATGACCTACACCAGCGTCGCTGCCCGAGTGCGAGGTCGCTCATGGGAGAGAATAAACCTGACTCAGTCGGGATTGGACGAATCCAATTGGGGTCCCTGCGCCGAACCAAGCGGTCACACCGCCGGCCTCGCCAACAGCTTGCAGCCCGTCAATCCCAATGCCTCGCGCTCGGATATCATCATCTCCATCGATCCTAATCCCTTCAGCCCCGACGGCGACGGGCGCGACGACGTCGCCCGCATCAGCATCACCAGTCCAGCAGAGGTCTCGCGCATTACAGCCACCATCTATGACCTTTACGGAAGAAGCGTAAAGAGACTGGCCTCCAACATTCCCGGCGGCTCTTCCGCGCCGATGTTGAGTTGGGACGGGAAATCGGATGAAGTCAAGTTGTTGCCTATCGGTCGGTACATTATTCTTGTGGAAGCGGTGGACGCGCGCTCGGGGCGGGTGTGGAGCGGGAAAGCGACGGCAGTGCTGGCGGGGAAATTATAACTGATAACAATTCGCATTCAATAAGTCAATTACCTTTCTTGCAACCCCCCTGCCCCCCTTCAATAGAAGGGGGGTAACTCAAATGCTGGACGTGATATACCCCCCTTCTATTGAAGGGGGGCAGGGGGGTTGTTTTACTGAATAATGACTGTATGAAAGCTAATTGGTATGAGAATAATGCCCCGACTGAATCCTCAGCCGGGGCGCTCTCTTAAGTTTTGTGTTTTTAGTTTCCTTAGCGTTGAGCCTCAGTTCCCATCGCGTTCCCGCAACTGAATCGCTTGCACCGCCGCGATAGCCGCCACGTTAACGATGGTGTCCACATCCGAGCCGCGGGTCAGCACGTGGTAGGACTTGGATAATCCCATCAGCAGCGGGCCAATCGCCTCCGCGCCGCCCAGTTCAATCAACAGCTTGTGGGCGATGTTGCCGGAAGTTAAATCCGGGAAGATCAGCACGTTAGCCGGTTCCTTAAGACAGCAGAAAGGATAATCTTCCTTCAGAATCCGGGATGACACGGCCGTACAAGCCTGCATTTCTCCATCGATCATAAGATCGGGACAGCGACGGCGAACTATTTCCGTCGCTTCCTGAACCATCTTAACCAACGGATGTTTGACTGAACCGAAGTTGGAGAACGACAACATCGCCACCTGAGGCGTGATATCGAAGCGCTGGGCGGTCTCCGCTGCGCAGATGGCGATTTCGGCCAGGGTTTCCGCGTCCGGCTCGATGTTGACGGTGGTGTCAGCGCAGAAGATGATCTTGCTCTTGAACATCAGCATATACAGCCCCGAGGCATGCTTGATGCCTTTTTCCAGGGGAATTATCTGCAGCGCGGGTCGAATGGACTCAGGATAGTGCCTGGTCTCGCCGCAGACCACGGCATCCACCGCGCCTTCCACCAGCAGCATTGGAGCGTATTCACCTCGCTGCAACATCCGTTGAAAGGCTTCCGACTTGGTGATGCCCTTACGAGCGCGACGTTGGTAATACTTCTCCGCCATCTCTTCAAAGAGGTGATGCTTGGGGGGATTGAGCAGCTCCACGCCTTCGAGGCTGATGGAAATCCGCTCGGCTATTGCGGTGATGTTATCCGGATCACCCAGAAGTATTGGACTGCCGATGTTTTCCTCTACTAACCGCCGCGCTGCGCGAATAATTCTCTCGTCATCCCCTTCCGGAAACGCGATCTTGATGGCATCGCCCTTCTTCAACTGCCGTTTGGCTTTATTCTTCACCACCCGCATCACCCGGCGAGTTGCGCCTAACCTGCGTTCCAGTTCTTCGAGATACTTGTCGAAATCTTTAAGCGGCTGCCGCGCCACACCGCTCTCGCAGGCAGCTCTGGCCACCGCGCTGGCTTCCCACAGCAGCACCCGCGGATCGAAGGGCTTGGGGATCAGATATTCCCGCCCGAATTCGATCTTGTCCAGATCGTAAGCGTGGCAGACCACTTCCGGCACATCTTCACGCGCCAGCATGGCGAGGGCGTTGGAGGCCGCAACCTTCATTTTCTCGTTAATGGCGCGGGCCCTTACGTCCAGCGCGCCGCGGAAGATAAACGGGAAACCCAGCACGTTGTTGACTTGGTTGGGGTAGTCGCTGCGGCCGGTCGCCATGATGACGTCGTCCCGAGCTTCCTTGGCGAGTGGATAGGTGATCTCCGGATCCGGATTTGCCATCGCGAAGACCATCGGATCGTGGTTCATAGAGCGCACCATGTCCTGAGTGACTATATTTGCCACCGACACGCCAAGGAAGCAGTCCGCGTCAACCATGGCTTCCGCCAGCGTCCGGGCGCTGGTTCTGGAAGCTAACTTGGCTTTGTACTTGTTGTACTTTGGGTGAGCGGGGTCGAGGTCCTCGCGGCCTTGATAGATGACGCCCTTACTGTCGCACATTATCACGTTTACGCGGCGGACGCCCAAGGC
>CAZCEM010000426.1:0-2818 GCA_964497555.1 uncultured bacterium | reverse complement strand
AGCAGATGTAAAGTAATTTCTGCCCCCATTAATAATAGCATTCGAATTTTAAATAATCGTATTCAGCCGTTCGAAGTCGCGCCGACGAGCCGTCCAGAGTTCCTCGACTCGAGCGAGCGTCAAGCCCAAACGCTTTAAGGAGCCTTTGTAAGGGTTGTCGGGCACTGGATTACCGCTGTAACCGAGGGTGTGGCGGTGGCAGAAGTAGTTGGAGAGATGAGCCAAATGGATGCTGAGGTCTTCCTTCCCCCCCTGAGAAGGTCGGTGGTGGTACCGTATCCCCCGCACCAGCGGCACCGGCAACTCCCACTGGTCGGCAACAATGCCGCCAATCTCCGCGTGGTCGAGTCCCAGGATCTCGGTTTCAACCCTCACTAAAGGACGCTGCTGGGTATGAGCCTCTTGAACGACGTTCAAGAAGACCTCGTTGAAGTGTTGATCTAAAACGACAATGCCGATGTCGTGAAGCAGACCGATCACGAAGGCGTCATTGGAGTTTAAACCGGGGGTGTATTTGCTGAGCAGACCGGCTGTGAAAGCCACGCCCAGACAATGCAGCCAGAACTGCTCACGATTGAACAGACGGCTGGCGGAAGCCGGGAAGGTCCCTATTATGCAGGCCGCCAGCGCGATGTTTTTAATCTCATTGAAACCCAGGATGACAATAGCGTGGTTGACATTACCGATTTCCCGGTAGAAACCGTAATAGGCGCTGTTGACGATTTTCAGTATCTTGACCGTCAACGCTTGGTCCTTGATTACAATGTCGGTCAGGTCTCGCGCGGAGGAATCAGGATTTCTGGTGAGGTCAAGCAACTCCTTGGCAAGCTTGGGCAGGGGCGCCAGTTTGTCAATCTGGTGGAGTTTTTCTTTAATTTCTTCGATTGATTCCGTCATGTTTTAGCTTCGCATCCAACAGGAATGAAAATCCAGAAGGTCGTTCCTGCGCCCACTTCGGACGTGAAATCGATTTCGCCGTGATAATTCTTAAGCAGCGTCACAGAGCTTGACAATCCCAGCCCGCTGCCGCTGGTGATGCCGTGCGTGGTGGTCTGCTCCGATTTAGTGGAGAAGAAGGGATGAAATATCTTTTCTTGTATTTCCTTGGGGATGCCTTTGCCGGTGTCAGAAATCGTTACGACAATCCGACCGGTTTCGGGATTGAAATCGGTCTTCACGCTCAGAATCTTTACAGGGCTGTCAACCATAGCGTCCAGGGCATTGAAGATGATGTTGAGAATCGCCTGAGAAAAGTCGCTATATACTCCGCGCAGGTGTGGAATTTCAGGCGAAAAGGAAAATTCCTTCTTTACTTCATGCTTATAATACATATTGGCGTTTAGGAAGGTAAGTTCGTTATCCAGCAGCTCGTTGAGGTCGATATCCGTTTCCTCGATTTTTCGCTCCTGATTCATCTTGTACAGCAGGTTCTTAATGATTTTCATGATGTTAAGGGTTGATTGTTCTATCAGATCAAGCTGGGGCAGGTTGACGGCGTCGTATTTCAGCAGATCAATATAGCCGAGTAGAACCTGAACGGGGTTTTGCAGATTATGGGCGATGCCCGATACATACAATCCCAACTGCGCCAGTTGACGCTGGCGGTTGCGTTCGACTTCCAGCTCCAATTCATGCCGTCGGCGCTCGGCCGTCCGCTGTTCGGTGACGTCCTGCATATATAAGCGGATCAGGGTGGGGAAGCCTTCCGCGTTCACGCGGGCGTTGCCCGAAAGCTGAATCTCCCGGATTTCGTTGCCGCTGGTGTAAATCTGCAAGGGAACGTTGGTTGCTTCGCCATCAAGAAGCAAGCTCTGCCAACATTCGTCGAAACGGTGTTCTTCAACCTCCTTTATAACATCATTCAGCATCTGACCGGTGGGAGAGCAGCTCAAACCCAGTGTTTCTGCGAAGGCTCGGTTGCATTCGCGAATTACACCGTCGGGATAAACTACCAGCACCATTGTGGAGGCGTTCTCAAACAGGTCACGGTACTCTTCCTCCGAATTCTTAAGGTTGTCGTACAGGAGCCGGTTGTTGATGCCCGATTGCAGGAGACCAGCCAGGACGTCGAGGTGGTAGTGTATTTTGAAGGGCGGCATCTGCAGGTTCGGATCAACCACCACCAACATACCTTGGTGGTTCTCGCCCGCCTCCAGGGGCAGAATTGCCAGCGACATGACAGCGTCAGCGGGAAAGCCCCACATCTTGAATATCATCTCATCGCTGACGTCCGTGAGATACAACGAATTATGATGACGCTTTATCCAGCCTAACAAGCCTTCCTGCAGCGGCGAGATAATCTTCCGGTCGGGAGCCGCGCGCCGGTTTCGCTGCTGTGCCAAGCCTCCAGCCACCAGCCGGCCGGCTGGCGTTTTCTGTTCCAAAAGAGGCATGTCACCCGCGCTCCGAACACTTCATTAAGAAAGGAGCAGATCTTTTGGAAATAATCGACATCGGTCAAGCCGGTCGCCAGTTTTTCTGCGACCAGCCTGATCTGCGACATCTGATAAATCTTCTCCTCGATGTCCCGGTTAAGGGAATCCATCGCTTGCCGCAGGATTTCCGCGTCGATGGTTGAGTTCATGAAGCTGACTTCGGTTTGACGAAGGATCTGATCAAACGAACGAAAGGGACAAGGCGGACAGCGCTTTAAGATACCCTAAAGCCCACCCTCAGCCGTCTTCGGCTGATTAGTATCAGTATTAATAGGGGCAGAATCTATTGGACATTAGTTGTCATTTCCCGGAAAATAGCCCCATTGACCGCGTAGGTCGGGCCTCCGAGCCCGACCGCCAATTTGCCGCAGCCTAGCCTGACC
>CAZCEM010000425.1:0-2828 GCA_964497555.1 uncultured bacterium | reverse complement strand
CGAACTGGATCGCCAGCGGGCGGTTCTTGGGTTCGATCTGCTCGTAGATCGAACCTTCCCAGTAAAGCCCAATCAGCGACCCAATCAGCGACTCAATCCGCCGCAGGTCTTTAATGACAGTCTTGAAATTGTATCGGTCAGTGGGGAGCCTCAGGCTGTTCGCATGATCTCCTCCGGTTGGAGCTTCTGCAGGCGTCTTCCCCGAAGGATTAGCTTCTTGGTCCGCCTCTTCCAGCCGCTGGATAAGCGCCCGGTAAATCGCCTCAAATTGCACCTTCCGGTCTTCGGGAGAACCGGCTTCGACCTGCTTAAAGTAATGGCTGAACAGGTAGGAGAAAGGATTGAGGCTCTTCTTCAGAATGGAGTCGGTCTGGAGAATCAGGGTGTTGTACCTGTGAGTTCGAGTCAGTTCGTAAAGCAGGCGCGACTTGCCGATTCCCGGAGCGCCATAAACATATACCACACCGCCGAACTTGCCTTTTCGAACCGGCAGCAGCAATTCACTCAGCCTTGACAGTTCCTGCTCCCGGCCGACCATCTCCCCCGTGAAGAATGAGACGCATGGAACGCCTTGCCCGCGCAGGAGCTGATAAGGTCGAATTTTATCTTTGAAGCCCTTGAAGCACTGCAGCCGCTTAGGTTGAACATCCCACCCGGATTTTAGCTGACGGTGAACTGTCTCGTCCAGCCAGACTTCACCCCAGGCGGCTTTCATCATAAAACGAGCCGCCAGATTGACGATTTCCCCCAGCACGCCGTAGATGGCGCGTTGAGCGCTCCCTTTGACACCAGCAAACACGACGCCGGTGGTGACTCCCACGCGAACGTCCGCGCCGAATTCCCTCTGAATATCCTCCGCATATTGCACAGCCCGAAGCACGTTGTTCTCACTCGCAATCGGCGCGCCAAATATCACCAGACAATTGGCGCCTTTATCGCTGTAGTTCAAGCCTTCTAGGTAGCCCCCGAATTCATCGGCTCGGCTTAAAACTACCCCCGCAAATTGGGCTGGATTTTTCTCTCGAAAGGACATAAAGACACAGGCAGCGTCGCGGAATTCGCCAGCGGGTCTCCGAACAAGCAGCGATTCGGGTAAAAACCGAGCTACTGTATCACCAGAAACCAAAGGCATCGCCAAAGGGGTGCGCACAGGCTCAGGATCCTTGAGCATGATGAGTTTCAGAAAACCTTTGTCAATCTGCTCAACCTCAAGGCTGCTGCTGACCCACTTAAACAGGTTGAGGCTTAGGACAACATTCATGGCGTCGCATTTCTTCTCAGCCTTCACCGCTTGATCGATGCCGCGGCTGTAAAAATACCATGTCAGGCGCTTCGCGGAACCGACGATTTGCCAATCGATTCTGCCGAATCCCAAGCCGATTTTTACTGACAAAGCAAATGAACCGAAGCGGGTCTTCTGTTGCCCCATCTCCTCGAATAGCCTTATAACGGCTTTGGCCGTATGACAGGCGTCCAGAGGTCCGGATGCATCGGGAAAGACCGCCAAAAAGGCGTCACCTTCAAAACCTGAGATAAAGCCGCCGCGATTATAGACCGCAGCGATTACCGGCTCGAAGACCGTCTTGAGAATGTCATTCAACACCTCCGCGCCTTCCTTGCCGTTCACCATTAATGACTGGGTCATTGCGGTGAATCCTTTGATGTCAAGGAACATGGTCGCAGCGGACAAGACTCCGCTCATTTTCCGGTTTTGGTAGTTGTCCCCAATAATCTGGGGGATGAGGTTACTCGCACTGGATTCCTCTTTCGTCTTCGTTGGTGACTCCATTGTATCTGCTCCGGATTTGGTCTTCCGATGGTGTCGTCGTTCCTTTTAAAATTTTGATCCAACTGCGCCGCGGTACCTCCTATTTATAAGAAAACAGCCTCTTGCGCAAGGTTCGTTAATTATCCATCATCTTTCTGTGATGATACCAAACTCTTCAGACCTGTCCCAAATAAAAATTTGAACTCCGGACGTAGGATCAGCGTATAAGGATAAAAGCAAAATTCCTTTCCCATCCCTATGCCGGAGGTCGTATTTCCAAAGAGGATATTGTTGCGAATGTTGCCGGTAATGGTGCTATGGATATCCATACACATGCCGCGGCGGTTTCTTGGGAGAGCGTCTTCGTGTCCTTGGTGTTCTTGGTGTATAATCCCTCATTCCCCATTCTCCTCCCCCCCCCTGAACAGCCCGTACCCATCGGCCCGCATCTGGTCGGCGTAATCCTGAATTTTCGACTCAGCCAGCTGGAAACTGCGCAGGGTCTCGGTAACAATCTCGATGGAGGTTTCGTATTCTTCCGGGATCACCACGTTAGCGCCCAGTTTCAGCAACGGTTCTACTTCCTTCAAGAACCGCGTCCGCACGACGATGAACAAGCCGGGGTTCAACCGCTTCGCTAATTCAGTGATACGCTCGGTGGCGGCAGGATCCGGGATAGCTACGACCAGACTGCGAGCCTGTTCTATCCCCGTCGAGATCAACACCCCTTCGCTGCTGGCGTCGCCATAGACTATCGGCGCGCCTAGAGCCGCTTCCTGTCGCACGGTCGAGGGATTCAGTTCGATTATCGCATAGTCGATGCCAATCATCCGAGCCGCCGAAGCGACGTTGCGTCCGCAGGCGCCATAACCCACGATCAGCAGGTGATCCGCATGACGAGCCTCCTCGCCCGACAGACTTGGCAGCGAACCTGTCAACCATTTCTGAGGCAACGACAGACGACAAATCCCCGCTGCCAAGCCGCCGGCGGCGCTGATGAGAAACGGCGTCGCCGCCATGCTGATGACGGTCGCGGACACTGCGATCTGATATATTTCCC
>CAZCEM010000424.1:0-2831 GCA_964497555.1 uncultured bacterium | reverse complement strand
TGACGCAGCCGGTAGCAGTTCTCCACAACAATTATCGCGTCGTCCACCACCATGCCCAGCACCAACATCAGCCCGAACAACGAACTGCCGTTGATGCTCTGCCCGGTCTGTCCCATGAGAAAAAACGTGGCAGCGAAGGAAACTGGGATTCCCAGCGCCACCACTACGGCGTTGCGAAGCCCCAGAAAGAAATACAAGATAAGAACGACCAGCAGAAAGCCCATCTCAGCGTTGTTTTGCAGCTTGCTGAGTATGTCCTTCATGTAGATGGAGTTGTCGTTGGTGAAGACGAGCTTTGAGCCGAGGGGGAGGTCCTTGCGAAAGGTTTCAGTGGTTTTTTTAACTTCCTCGATGACCTTGAGGGTGTTGGCGGAGGGTTTGCGGGAGATGGACAGCGTTGCGGACGACGCGCCGTCGATGCGGGCTTTAGATGACTCGCGTTTCCACCTGTCTTCCACCGTGGCGACTTGACCCAGATAGACGTGGCGGCCGCCGGGATCCCAGCGCACTACTATCTTGCTGAAACCGTCAGGGGATTTCACCTCGCCGACGGTTCGAAGGAGTTTGGCTTGCCGGCCGAAGGTCAACTCGCCGGCGGGGACGTTTAAGTTCTTGGCGCCGATAGACTGGGCGATTTGGGAGAGGCTTAGACGATATTGATAAAGCTTTCGAGCGTCAGCTTCGATCCAAATCTCTCGCTCCCGGGCGCCGGTTACGGAAACTTTGGCGACGCCGTCCAAGTCAAGAAACTCCGCCTTCATGTCCTCGGACAAGCGATGCAGCTTCCGTTCCGACATGTCGCCAACAATTGAGACTGATATTAAGGGGATGAAGTCGTCGGTGTTGAAGTCATCGACAATCGGATCCAGCGCGCCTTCCGGCAAATCGACTTGATTGACCAGAGATTCGACTTCATTAATCCGCTCCTGAAAATCACGCTGGCTAATGTCTTCAAACTGCAGCCAGACGAAGCAGGACCCCTCTGAAGACTCGGCGCTCATCATTTTTATATCATCAACGTCATCAACCGCGTCTTCGATTTTAGTGGTAATAATCTTTTCGACTTCCTCAGCGCCCGCGCCCGGGTAGGGCACGATGATAAAGATGTAGTTGAAGTCTATCTTGGGGCTGAGTTCGCGGGGCATTTCCAGAAAAGCCATAAATCCCAGCAGGAAGACAGCCACCACCAGCAGATTGACAATAAGGGGATTGCGAACCGAATAATCAATGATTTTCATTAAGAGTCCAGACGCATCAGGAGTTAAGGGTGGGCGTCATCGAGCGACAGCGTCACTCGCTGACCCGATTTCAGACTGCCTTGACCCACCACGATAACCGTATCGCCGGGCTCGAGCCCTGAATTAATCATAGTCATAAGACCGCTGGCGTATCCGGCTTCCACGCTCACTCTCTGCGCTCGCGAAGCAACAACCGTGAAGACCGAATTGCCCTGCTCCTCAGAGAAAATGGAATTATCGGGCACTGACAGGGCGTTGGGATAGCGTTTCACCAGAATCTCAACCGAAGCCGCCATGCCCGGTATTAGAGTCGAATGGGGATTATCGACTCGGATCTCGACCGGAAACAGCCTCGACGCAATGTCCGCCGCCGGAGCCACCGACTGAACGCAGCCCTTGAAAGCGCGGTCGCGCCATCCGACGGTTCTTACCAGCGCCTCCATGCCGGGCTTTATCTGCACCACCTCCTCTTCACCGACGCTGACGACCAGACAAACCGGATCAACCTGCACCACTTCCGCCACCGGAGTTCCCGGACCGATGAGCTGTCCGGCATCGACCATCTTGGTAGTCAACTTGCCTTCAAAGGGGATTTTGACCTTGGTTTCGTTGAAATTGCGTCTTGCCAGACCGGCGGCGGCTTCCGCCGCTGCGAAACCTGCCTCAGCGCCTTTTAAACCAAGCTCCGCCGCTTCGTAATCGCTGCGGGACATATCTCCCTGATCGCGCAGGAGTTTAAACCGCTCGAGGTCACGGCGATGCTTTTCAACGGCGATGCGCGCGGATTCCAGTCCGGCTTCAGCTTGCTTGAGAGTCAATTCCGGCAGCTCGTCGTCCAGTTCGAGGACGACGTCGCCTTCGCCTAAAGGCTCGCCGACTTCCACCGTCCAGCGTCGGACACGTCCGCCGCTCTCCGAACTGAGCATGCTCCGATGTTTGGCTGCAAGAATCCCGGTCGCGGTAATAATCCTGTCAAATACCTCTGGCTCGAGAATCCTGCCGACGACGGGGATCGGCGTTTCCAGATTGACAGAATCGGGCAGCATCGGCGCGGTCTCCTTCTTGACCATCCCGGAGCGGCTGGACAGGAACACCACCACCACCAGTGCCAGAAACAGCGCCAGCAGCGCCAGCCGGCGAATAGTTGATTTCATGCTTTACTGAGGCTACCAGGTTCTCATGTCAGGATAGATCTCATCGACGACATCCGTGGGCGGCGGGTCAAGACGAAGCACGTCCACCGCCTGCAAGCCCTTAGGGCTTTGAATCAGGGTGTATTCCACCGGTTCGTCGGGCACCAGGGTTCGATAGGCTCGTCCCCGGATGTCGCTGTAGTGCACAAAGGCTTTAACGCCATCGTCGCCGATGATGAAGCCGTAGCCCTTGCGGCTGAGGAAGTTCTGGACCCGTCCCCGAAAACGGGGTATGTTGTTCATTGGTTCGAATCTTTGCATGGTCTTTTTCCGTTTAAATTAAAGAATATATTATTGCATCAACATCAAATCAAATGATTCGACGCGGATTTTCATGAGGTCGAATAATTAGGGTCTGCTGAAAAACTCTTCTTTAGATTAAACTCTCTGCTCAAAATTG
>CAZCEM010000423.1:0-2849 GCA_964497555.1 uncultured bacterium | reverse complement strand
GCAGGAAATTATCGAGATGTACGGCTTGTAAGGCGTTAACCGTCGCTCTTGGACAGCTAAACAGGCTGGATTGGCTCAGGTTCATGGGGAAGCGGTGAATAATGGCGCAGGATGTCCTCATCCTGCGCCGTTCAGTATTTATGCACGTCATGTCCTGCAAGATAAGCGCCGCTCGGCTTAAGGGATTCGTCTATTCTCAAAGGAGCGGCCATGCCGGGAGCGGCATAACAAAGGATAAAAAACGCCGTCCCTGTCGTCCACACCTTCCATTCGCCCTATTCCCCTTCCGGAAAATCGAGCTGAATCTCGCCATTGACGGTCTCGAAGTTATATTTACCGCGTCCGGACCCGAATTCACGATTATATCTCTTGCCGATCCAGCCGGTTTTCTTGACTTCCTTGCCCGCGACCTCCAGCGAGCCGTTGATGGTCTCAGCCGACACCACCGCGTCCAATACTGTCTGATACCGCGCGGAAATCCGTCCGTTCACGGTCTCCAGATGCACCTTCTGCGGATTGCCATCGTCGAACACCAGCTCAATCGAGCCGTTCACGGCCTCGCCGTAGGTGTCGCCCTGGATGCCGCGCAGCTTTATCGCGCCATTGGTGGTCTCGACGCGGGCGCCGCCGGTGATGTTGTTTCCTCTCACCGCGCCGTTGACGGTTGAAGCATCGATCCCCCCTTGCAGTTCATTGACTTCTATGTCGCCGTTGGTGGATTCACACTTGGCTTTGAAAGAACGAGGCGCCTTGATCTCGAAGGATACCGAGCAGCTGTAACGAAACTTGACCGGCGTATCGGCTTCGATGCGCAAGATCTCCCTGTCTCCCGTGACCTTGACTTCGATTTTCTTGATCAACTCCTCGCAGACGTCCTGTTTTGGCCCTGTTACCGTCATCTCAGTGACAATATCCACCTCGCCTCCATCATACCCCTGCACGGTGATGCCGCCGTTGACGGTTTCGACGTCAATCTGGGTGAAGTCTGCAGCCGGGACTCTTTTGTGGAAGGTGTCGGTGACTTTGCTCTTATCGGCATGACTGGGATTGTAAAGCCCCCACGCCATCAATGAGGCGCACAGGACAATCAGTAATCGCTTCATGTTTGAATTGAACCTCCTCGCTTGTTAGAACATGACGCCCCTTCTCGTATCTTTAGACTTATGATCCCCGAGAAAGGTTACCACCAACTGCCTCTTCCCGCTGATTATAAGACGAAATATTTTGTTTCACATGGTTTTTTTATTAGCTTTAACTTTAACTCAAACTAATTCACAAACAGGAAGACCCATGCAAAAAAACATCGACTTCGCGCGAGCTAATCGCGACCGATACATCCGCGAACTTAAGGAGTTCTTGGCAATCCCGTCCATCTCCAGCGATCCGGCGGAGAAGGACTCGATGCAGCGATGCGCTGAGCATGCCGCTGCACTTTTACGCGCCGCCGGCTGCGAAGACGCCGCGGTTCGTCCCACCGACGGTCATCCGGTCGTCACCGGCTCAATCACCGTCAATCCAAATCTGCCCACCATCCTGGTCTATGGACATTACGACGTTCAGCCGGTCGATCCCCTCGAATTGTGGGACAATCCGCCCTTCGAAGCCATCGTCAAGGGCGATTACATCATCGCCCGCGGCGCGGCCGACGATAAAGGGCTGGTTTATATCCATATCAAAGCGGTCGAAGCCTTCCTCAAGACCGGCGGCAAAATGCCGCTGAACGTCAAGTTTATCATAGAAGGCGAAGAGGAGATAGGCAGCCCCAGCCTGACGGCGTTCATGGAAGCCAACCGAAATCTGCTCGCCGCTGACGCGGTGATTATCTCCGACACCGCCATGTGGGAAGGCGAAACTCCCGCCATTACCTACGGACTGAAGGGACTGGCATACCTCGAATTCGAGCTGACCGGCCCCAACCGCGACCTGCATTCCGGCGAATACGGCGGCGGGATTGCCAATCCCGCCGAGATTATCGCCCGAATGCTGACGCAGGTCAAGGACGAGGACGGACGCATCCTCATCCCCGGCTTCTATGACAAAGTCAAGCCGCTGACTCAGTTGGAACGCGACCAACTGGCTCTTATTCCCTACGACGAGAAGGAATACATGAACGACCTAGGTGTGGATGCGTTATGGGGCGAGAAAGGCTACACCCAATTGGAGCGGGTTTGGTGCCGCCCGACTTTCGAAGTGAACGGCATCTGGGGCGGCTTCACCGGCTCGGGTTCCAAGACCGTGCTGCCCGCCAAAGCCTCAGCCAAGATTTCCATGCGGCTGGTGCCTGACCAGACGCCCGATGAGATCGCGGAAAAAGTAATGAGCTTCCTCAACAGCATCACCCCGCCGACCATGAAGATCAAGTGGCGTCGCCATTCGGGGGGCATGCCCTTTTTGACCAGCCTTGACAGCCCGCTGATCAAGGCTGGGACGCAGGCGTTGCGGGAAGCCTTCCATCGCGAGCCGTTGATGATTCGCGCCGGCGGCTCCATCCCCATTGTGGTAGAGATGAAGAGGATTTTAGGCTCAGACATACTGCTGGTCGGATATGCGCTGCCCTCCTGCCGGGCGCATTCGCCCAATGAGAACCAGCATCTGCCCTCCTTGTTCACCGGCATCGAGAGTCAGATACGGATGATGGGGCTTCTAGCGGAGGCGTTGGTCAGGCGATAGCCTGTACAGACCTTTGGCTATGGGCTGTAGGTGGTATGGTCTTTCTCTCTCAAGATATATGACATCCTATTAAGGGATTCATTTTCTTTTGAACATTTGATATTCTGCGCGAAAGCGCATCATTCCAGCGAAAGCTGGAATCCACGAAGACGCATCATTCCAGCAAAAGCTGGAATCCA
>CAZCEM010000422.1:0-2853 GCA_964497555.1 uncultured bacterium | reverse complement strand
TTCGCTGGAATGATGCGTCTTCGACGCATTTTTTCAATGTTCAAAAGAAAATGCAGCCCTTAATACAAAACCATAAGCCTGTCGTACTGCCCATTGTGTATTAAGCACCGAGCGCTGAGCGCTATATCAACTGATACTTCTCCTCCGTCACCATCTTTCCCCAGATGAGATGGGTTTTGGATTCGGTCTTGTGGAAGCCCGCGGCGAGGTATTGTCGCGCGGCTGCTGTCAGATCGCTGGTGGTCCACAGGTAGAGGCAACGGAAACCGCATTCCCGCGCAAACGATACAGCCATTCGCAGCAGCTTCCCGCCCAAGCCTCTTCCGCGATAGTCTGGATGCACCAGATACCATCGGAGTTGCGCCTCTTCCGCCGACCGACCAAATATCGCCACCGAACCCACGATTTCACCTGCCACATCCGCCAGCCAGAGTCGGTCGCGGTCGGGCTGGAAATTCAGCGCAAATTCCGCCAACCCTTGGGCGACATAGGCTTCGAAGGTGTAATCTCAGCCGTATTCACGGGCGTATAACAATCCGTGCAGCCTCGTCAGCGCCCCAATGTCGCCCGACCGCAGGTCAGTGCGAAGATAAGGTTCAGGCAAATCCAAATCCCAATAAATGTAAAATGCAAAATTCCACCTACCCACCACTTTCGAACTTTCGAACTTCACTTCATCAATGTGACTCTTTCCGTCGCCGCTTGTTCCCCCCAACGGCAGCGCAGCATATACACTCCCGCGGGCAAGCCCTCCGCGTTCCAGATGATATGATGCCAACCAGTAGTCTGCACCCCATCCAGCACCACCGCCACCCGCTCGCCTGTCAGGTTGAAAGCCTCCACTGTCACACGCTCCCCCCTCGGCAGCGCTAGATCAACTGTGGTTACGGCGTTGAAGGGATTTGGATGCGCGGGACCGAAACTGAACGCCGAAGGAAGCCGCGAGGCATCCTCCACCGACTCCGGATGAGGCGCCCACAGGTGAAACACCTCGCTGCTGAAAGTCTGCGCGCTGTCGTCATCCGCGATCACCCGCCAGGTAATTTCGGTGTAATCGGAATGCTCGTCATAGCCGATCTCGCGCAGTTCCAGTCTCAAATCCAAGGTTACGCTGGTGTCCCTCAGGTGATGATACAGTTTAGCAGCGTCTCTGCCGAATAGCTCCAGCGAATAGCGAACCTCATCGACTTCCCATAGGTTCTGCCGCGCGGCGCCCCAGACGAACCGCGCGTCGTGGAACGGCAGCCGGGTGCTGTCGGCGGGCGCCAGCAGGTGAAAGGCTGACGGCGGGTCGTTCAGCGGCAATACTGCGATGATGATCGTGACCGGCGTCATCTCTTGGATGCTCTGTGCCCAGCCGTCGTCGGCTCGGACGATAAGCCGGAGATCCTCACCATTAAAATTCTGGATGTTGGGTCGAAGAGACAGAAGATTGTCCTCGTCGATCCTCGCGGCGATGTTGGCGGGCTGGAACGCTGTGTACGTCATCGGGTCCCCTTCCGAATCGGTAAATACATCGTCCAGATCGACGACTTCGAGCCAGTCGCTGTCTTCGAACAGGGATACCGGATCCACCGGAGCGGAGACCACTGGGAAGCGGTTGCGACCTTCGCCGATTAATGCCACAACAACTCTCTGGTTGAAAGGATCATAGGGAGTGATAAGTGCGTTGGAGTTGTATTCAATCCTCTCCTGCGGCTCAAATCGAACGGTGACTATCCATTCTGCGCCGGCTGGGATATTGAAGAAACCCTCAACACTATCCGCGGCACCTTCAATACTAAAAATTCCTCCCAATCCGGAATATAAAAATGCGCCGAAGAGGTCATAGTTACCGACGCTGAATACCGTGAATGACAGTTCTGCGGCTTCACCGGGATAGACACGACCGAAATCCAAAACCTGCGGCTCGACCTCCATCTCTGGATAGCGTTGGAAGTAAGGATAAAGGCCGAGGTCGGCGCGGGTTCGGTCGGGATCCGCATCCAGATCGGGATCGCCTGCGTCGATACAGGGCGAGCGGGTCTCATCCATCGCGGGATAGTTCTCCCAGCTTAGGTGATAGTCACCTTCGTTTGGATTGACAAAGAGTGGATCGCGGTTGATGTTGCCCGCACCCCAGTTTATGGCGCCGTTGTTGTTAGTTTCAACGCCGTCCTGCCCGTCCTGGACGTCGCAATAGGAGAATGTAACGGCATTGGAGTCGCCCTCGCCGTCGAACGCAACTTCCTCATTGGCGGCATCCCACAGGATAGTGTTTATCAGCGACGGGCTCCCGGCATCGTGGCAGTAGATAGCACCGCCGGTCTCGCCGGCGATGTTATCAGCGAAGGTAACATGCAGGATGTCCGGCGAGCAGCGTCCGTTGGGTGTGCCCGAAAGATACAGCCCGCCTCCCCAGTCCGCAGCTTGACACTGGGCGATAAGCAGGCGTTCGAGGCTGGGGCGCACACCATCCAGATAGGCTCCACCCCCAGACGCCGCGCGGTTGTCGAATAAGATCCCGCCGAGGAAGGACAGATTGCCGTTGCTATACAGCCCCCCGCCGAACTGACCGCAGGAATTGCTGATTAATTGGACGTTTGTGAGAAAGATGACGCCTGACGAGAATAGACCTCCGCCATGCGCATTGGCAGTGTTGCCGGAGATAACCGCCTGCTCCAGCGTGGGGCGCCCGCGCGAGAAGGACGCCAGTCCTCCGCCGCGGCTGGCGGCAGTGTTGTGTTCGATGGTGAGGTTGGTCATTTCGGGGCTGGCGTCGCCTACCAGCGTCATGCCGCCGCCGTGGGAGAGGGATTCGTTGTCGCGGATGTGAACGTTTTCAATGGGCGGGTTGGCGTCGGCGATATAGAT
>CAZCEM010000421.1:0-2895 GCA_964497555.1 uncultured bacterium | reverse complement strand
ATGCGTCTTCGACGCATTTTTTCAATGTTCAAAAGAAAATGCACCCCTTAATACATCATTTCAATATATAGTATTTTTTAACGGAATTCAACTTGAGAAGGCTGATTTACGGCCGTTGAAACTCAATCATTCAATAGGCTTCGACAACCCACAAGCTCTGCCAGCCGGCGCGAAGCGGTTCTTTGCGCAGCAGCCGCCATCCGGCGGCTATCAAGACAGCTTTCACCAGCGGGTCCGGTCGAGGGATGGCTCGAAAGCCCGACCACTTCCGCAGACGGTTGGGCACCGTCGGCGGCGAGCTGGAAAACAGCAGCCGCGCTCCATCCTGAGCGGACCGACGAAGATTTATTAGGAAGTTCAGCAGGTCGGGAAGGTATTCAGTCAAGCCCAGAGCGCAGATCTGGTTGAGGGAGCGGCTGGGGAACGGCAGCGCCTGAGCATCGGCGACGACTCGATGTCGTTCAGGCAGGGCTTTTAATAAAATGGGAATTATATCAAGTAATATAAGCTTCGCTGGAGGAGGCACCATCTCCCAAAAGCGACCGTATCCAGCGCCCAACTCGACTGTCCAGCCGACGCCGTCAGCCATATAGGTCTTCCAGAGGTTCGCCGCGGCGTGCAGCTCGCGCTCGGCGATGAAGTTCAATCCGCCGCTCCGTCCGCGTTTCCGATATATTTCCGCCCGCTTCTCCCAGAAGGTTTTGTCAGCGTACCGTCGCATCGTCCCGCCGGGGTTGACATTGGGGACAGTAATAGGCGCTGCGGCTATCGAGCATGACCTTTTGGATAGGCTGTCCGCAGCTTTCGCACGGCTGGTTCTCCCTGCCATAGACCTTCAGAAAACAGGCGAAACCGCCCTCCCGCCCGTCGGAGAGGTGAAAGTCGCGGAAGGTGGTGCCGCCGGCGTCAATGGCTTCTCTGAGAACCGCCTGGATGGCTGACAGCAGGCACGCGGTCTCGTCCCCGCTCAATCCTCCCGCCGGTTGAAAAGGATTGATGCCGGCGCGATAGAGGGCTTCCGAGTCGTAGATATTGCCGATGCCCGCTATGATGGATTGGTCGAGCAACGAGCGTTTGATGGGTATTCGCCTTCCTTGGAGCGCTTGACGGAAGGATTCGGGGCTGATGCCCTCGCCAAGCGGCTCAGGACCCAGCTTTTCCCATGGAGGATGGATTTCGTCGCTGATCCACAATCCTCCCAGCGTTCGCACATCCCGGAACAACAGCAAGCCCTCGCCAAAATGAAACACCACCCGCACCCACCTGTCAATCTTGGATTCATCCGTCACCCAGAGGAATCCGCCGGTCATGCCGAAATGGGCATACAGACAAGGGCGGTCGAAAACATCGAACCGAAGGTACTTGCCGCGCCTGACAATTGAGCCAACGGTGCCGCCCGTCAGCGCAGCCGGATCCCCCTGACGAACGATGCGCGGCAGTCGAACCTCCACCACGGTTATCGTTTTACCGACTATGGTTTTGGCCAGCATCCGGCGGAGGGATTCGACTTCGGGCAGTTCCGGCATGAACTCTGACTTCCTTTGAAAATAGCCATCCTACCCAAGAAGAAGGGCGTCCCTGCTCGTCCTATGATTGTGGACGGGGTGGACTGTATGGACAGGATGGAGGATCTGGACGACGACTGTTTTCACACTTTGTTATGCGGCCTCCTCAAGAACGTTTCTCTCTGTGTTTGTTTTTAATCCGCTAAATCCGTTATATCTGCTGTTCAATCCTTCAACGGAAACCTCAGCCCCTTCCTTGCCCGGAACAATCCGTCATATATACCCGCCCACACCGCTGCGGCAGTGGAGGCTTTCCCCGCTGCCACCAGCTTCAGGCTGCCTAGCGCCCCGCCCAGCAATCCACCCGCCGCCAGCGTCGGCCATTCCCACAGCCGAGCGTGCCGGCGCGCCAGCAGCGTCGCGCTGCGTCCGCGGTGATAGCCCTTGAAAGGGGACATCTCGCCTCCGGCAGTGGCGGAGACTTGATGATAACCACGCGCCTGCGGCGTCACCCACAGTTCCCAGCCCCGCCGCCGCAGGCGCAGACTCAGGTCAACGTCCTCGGAATACAGCCCGAATCCCTCGTCAAATCCGCCTGCATCTCGAATCAGGGGCAGACGAGTTAGGAAAAGGCAGCCGGTGAGGTAGTCGGTTAGTTCGGGCCGCGGCAATGGATCCGGCAGCGCCTGCCGAATACGCCGATGCGCTATCCAGCCCCGCCACAGCCGGACCACTCCCCCGCCGTACCAGATGACTTCCCGCCGGTCAGCGTAGAGGATATACGGTGCCGCTGCCGCCGCGTGAGGGTGTTCCGTCAGAAAATCGACCAACACCCCGACTGCTTTAGAATCCACTGCGGCGTCGCTGTTGAGGAATAAAATCAGATCCGCGCCATTCCGCGCGGCTTCCGCAATCCCCTGATTGCAAGCCGCCGCGAAGCCGGCGTTGCGCTGATTGACAATCAGATGAACTAAGGGATAGCGGCTGCGGATGAGTTCGACCGAGCCGTCAGTCGAATGATTATCGACCACAATGCAGCGCAGCGGTTTGTAATCAGAAGCATAAACGGAATCCAGCGCATCGGTGATGATGTTTCGTCCGTTGTAATTGATGATAATTACTGCGACCAACGAAGCTTTATCCTTCATCCCGCACTCCCAGGGATTTCAGAAAATCCTCCAACTGACGCGCATAGCTGTCCCAGCTTAGCTCCCGGCAGATTTCCGCTATCCCGGCGCTCAAGTCCGGCTGCTCCAGTTCGACGAAGAACCTTCGAACTGCTGCCGCCAAACCGACCGAGTCGTCCGGCGGAACCAGCCAGCCGGTGCGCCCCTGCTGAACCACATCCGGCAAAGCCCCCACCGCCGTCGCCACTACCGGACGGTTGCAG
>CAZCEM010000420.1:0-2895 GCA_964497555.1 uncultured bacterium | reverse complement strand
AGTTAAAACTAAAAAACAGCACGTTATTGAGGAAACCTTAACGTCAACTCATCATGGAGTCAACATGCATCGGAAGGTCCTGTTTTTTATTATGGTCGCAGCGCTGCTCGCGACACTCGCCGCGCCCGCTGCGGCTCAGTTCCGGGAGATCAGGCGCGTGGATCTGGCGCAGCAGTTCGGCCAGAACCAGGCTTATGGTGTTTCGGTCAACCACGATGCCGGCGTGATCTACATCACCATGTTCCCGAACACCGTGTTCACCTACGACGAGGAATTTGAGGAGCAACTGGCCCGAGTCAACACTGCCGGTGAACAGATCGACGACATGGATTATAATCCCGAAGACAACTCCTGGTGGCTGGTTGACCGCCACGGTCAATACCTGGTCTATCATTTTACGGTCGAGGGCGAGATGATAGAGAGCTTCCCCTCGAACAGCACACCCAACGGTGTTTGCCTGTGCCCGGAAAATGGTCATTTATATCTCGCCTGCCACCCAGGCGGCATCATCGAGATGACCGTCGAAGGCCGGGAAATTCGACGGTTCCAGGAGGGACTAAGCCTGACCGGAATTGACTACTATCCGCCCAACGGAACGCTGCTGTCGATGTTGGGTGACGACCGGATTTTCGAATACACACTCGAAGGCCAACAGGTTGGAAATCCCTTTCCCAACGACGTGATCCAAGGCAACGGTCAGGGCATGGATTATGACCCCTGGCGGCGGCTGCTTTACACTCCCTGTCAGGAGTCCATAGTCCAAATCTGGGAGGATAATTACAGCGCGATGCCCGAGCCGCGGATTGAACCCGACGGCTTTGAAGTCGTCGTTCCGTTCGGTCTTAGGGTGGAGGAGGTCTTGACGATTACGAACGTCGGCGAGGAGGACAGCAACCTGCGCTTCGACCTTGAAGACGTCGGTGAGGGGGTAGATTGGCTGACCTGTGAACCGACGCAGGGAATCTTGGAATTTGAGGAATCGACCGAAATCACGCTGACGATTGAAACAGCGGATCTTGAACCAGATGTCTTTCGACGGGATGTCTTAATTCACTGTAATAACCCCGAATTTCAGGAGGTCGTCGTCTCCGTCTCGCTTTCTGTGATTTCCGGTTACGGCGAACTGCGCGGAACCGTCACCGACACGGGGACCGGCGCCGGCGTCCCGGGAGCGGTCATCATCGTCGAACGGTTCGGTTTCCAGGCGGTGACGAACGATGAAGGCATGTACCGTTTCGAGGAAATCCCGGCGTGGATCTACAATGTGCATCTGTTGTCAGCGGATTATCTCCCGCAACGGGTTGAGGGCGTCGAGGTAATCGAGGACGAGGTTACGGTCCTGGATTTTAACCTGCTGCACTCGACGTGCGAGCTGTCACTGGACGCAATTAACCGCAGCCTGGCGCCTGACGACGAGGAGGAAATACTTGTAACGATGCGCAACAACGGCAATGGACTGCTGACCTGGTCTATGGAGCGGATTTTCCCCGAGGTCGCCAACATCGAGCCGCTGACCCAGCGCTGGCACCTGCCAGTCGCGCAGGTTGTCAACAACGACCGCATCGGCGCGGTCGAATTCGTCAACGACTCGTTTTACGTTGCAGCCGGCGTCAACGGGGGCGACAATCTGGTCTATGTCTTAAACCGCGAGGGGGGGCTGGTTCGTCAGTTCCCACAGTTCGCCGAGTCTAACTACGGCATTAGGGGATTGGCGTGGGACGGCGAGCTGTTGTGGGGCTTCGACGCCAACATCTGGTGGGGATTCACTACTAATGGAGAACTCAGACGTCAATTCAATTCCCCCTTCGGTGTTGCCAGAGCCATCTGCTGGGACACCGACGACAACCAATTCTGGATGAGCAACATCACCACCAATCTGTACGCTGTCAATGCTCAGGGTCAGGTCCTCCGCCAGCTCGCCCGCCCCAACGGGCTGCACATCTACGGATTGGCTTGGTACCCGGAGGATCCCGACGGCTGCAAGCTGTGGATGTTCTGCGGCGACGGCGACAACCGCCGCCAGATATGGAAAGTTGATGTCATCAACAACCGGTGTGTGTTCGTCTTCGAGCCGGAAATTGAGGGCACCGCGGGTTCGCTGACGGTCAGCGGGCTGTGGGATCCCTGGTGCTGGGTGTTGATTTCAGCGACCAATGCCAACCCTGATGCCATAGAAATCTGGCAGCTTGGCTCGCGCACGCAGTGGCTGGCGGTCGAGCCGACGGAAGGCGTCGTCGAACCCGGCGGAAACGTCGAACTGAGCGTAACCCTCGACGCAGCCGGACTGCCGAACGACGAGGAGTTCACCGCGGATTTGGTCTTCACGCATGACGGTCGCGGCGGTCAGACCATCGTCCCAGTAGTGCTCCGCATCAGCGAGGGTCCGGTTCATGCTGACCGAACGCTGCAACTGGCGCGCGGCTGGAACATGGTATCGGTGAACCTTCAGCCCGAACCCGCCGACGATATCCGGGCGTTGATGCGTCCGCTGGTCGATGGCGGTAATCTACTGCTGATGAAAGACGGCGCGGGGCACTTTTACAATCCGGAGTTCGATTTCAGCAATATCGACGGCTGGCATGTCGAACAAGGCTATCTCCTCAAAACCGACCACGAGGGCAGCTTGACGTTATCGGGTCTTACGGTAATGCCAAATACGCCCATCCAACTGATCGACGGCTGGCAGATGATCGCCTACTACCCGCGGGTGGCGGTCGATGCCGTGACCGCCTTCTCTGGAATTGTAGAGCAGCTCATCTTGGCGAAGGACGGCTCGGGGCATTTCTACAATCCGGAGTGGGGCTTCTCCAACATGGGAGACCTCGTCGAAGGGCAGGGCTACCAAGTTAAGATGGACGGAGACGCGGAACTCGTGTATCGGGTGAGGGAAGGCAG
>CAZCEM010000419.1:0-2898 GCA_964497555.1 uncultured bacterium | reverse complement strand
GTGCTAGTTGTCGTCTTTACTGGCAAAGACCGGGAATTGGAATAACGGATCTGATACGCGGCTATATTCAGATTCCCTGGTTGAGCGTTGATCCTTCAAGAGGCAGCGTTCCCGTGCATGAGAATGACGACATTGTAGTAACGATAGATGCCAGCCGCATTGAAGCCTGTCCGCAGCAGGGTCAAATACACATCCGCACCAGCGACCCGTTCAGCCCCCTGGTGATAATAGATGTGGAGTTAACGGTCATAGGCAATAACTGGCTGGTTGATGAACCTCAAGAGCTTAACATCGACCTGCCGCAGGGGGAAATGGAAGAGGAGGTGGTCAACCTCACCAACACAGGCGATGAAACCCTGGCTTATACCACTGATGTTCCATTCCCTGAGCAGGGCTTCCGCGGACAGTATTATCTTGTCGATCCCAACGACTGGTTCGAGCACCCCTTTAGTGAGTTTGTATTTGAGCGGATCGACCCGGCAGTAAATTTTGATTGGTGGTATGGCCAAGCCGATAATCGTATCAGAGCCGATTGGTTTGCTGTTCGATGGACGGCTTATTTTCGGGCTGAACAAGCCGGGCGATACTGGTTCCTGACTCGAGGTGAAGATGGCGTTAGATTGTTTATAGATGATGTAATAGTTTTGAATGATTGGAGACGGCGTGGTTGGGAAGAGCCTTACAACTATATTGACCTTGAGAATGGATGGCATCGAGTAATACTGGAATGGTTGGAGTGTGATGGTCGGGCTGCATGTTATCTAAATTGGGCGCGACCGGGATGGGAAGATTGGCATCTCATGCAGAATGAGGCGAGGCGCGACCCGCAGTGGTTGTATGTGGAACCGGAGGAAGCGGAACTGGAATCTCAGGAGGATCTGGACATGTTCGTCACCCTCGACGCCCGCTGGCTGGAAGTCGGCACCTACCGCGCCCCGATTCACATAGATGTCGATGACCGCCGCTGCTCCGATATAGACATCAACGTTTCGCTGCGAGTCCATGCGGCTGGGGAGCCGGAGCTTCAACACTTCACCGATTTCGTCCAGACCGACGCCGACCACAGCCTGCTAATAACCGGATTGACATTGGACGGCGAGCCTGTTCCGACCGGCTGGGAGGTGGGCGTGTTCACTCCGCAGGACATCCTGGCGGGGGGCGGCATCTGGATCGACGGCAGCCGACTCGGAATCGCGGCTTGGGGTGATGATCTGCAAACCGAGGATGTCGTCGAGGGATTCCAGGAGGGGGAGCGGATTTTCTACCGGGTTTGGGACAACCAGGCTGATGAAGTATATCAAGCAACTCCGGACTACATAGAGGGACCGGCGGAGTGGACCAACGCTGAATTTTCCGCCTGCAACCTGGAAGTGTGCACCATAGGAGAGACGGTGATTTCCTTGCGGCAGAATTGGAGCTTAATCTCCTTGAACGTGGTTCCTTCGCGCGACCTATGGGTGCGACCCGGGGGTCCGGACGTCATCCTCATGCTCGAACGTCTGCGCATAAGCCAAGACCAACACAATGTGCTCTTGTTTAAGAACGAAGATGGCCAGTTCTATGCTCCGGCTTACGGTTTCAACAATATACTTTACTGGGATCTGGCTGAAGGTTACTGGATAAAGCTCAGCGCCGCTGCGCAGGTTTCCTGGACCGGAAACCCCATTCCCGCGGATCAGGATTTGCCGGTTGAAGAAGGATGGAATATAATTTCTTACTATCCAGCCTATGAACTCGATGCCCGTGCCCCTGATTTCTATGTCCTGTCCCCCATTATAGATCACGTGATCATTGCCAAGGACGAGGACGGCGAGTTCATGGTACCAGAGTACAACTATTCAGGAATGCGTCCCTGGCGGGAAGGTAAGGGCTATCAAGTTAAGATGAACGCGGACGCAGTGCTGAATTATCCACCGGAACAAGAAGAAGTCGCAGCGGTTGAGATTACTGAAAACCTCGCGCAGAAAATTATCCCTTGGGATTTTCCAGTATCAACCGGCGCGAACATGAGCGTGCTGGTGAACTCGATTGACGGCACCCAGCTTGGCGAAGGCGACCAGCTCGCCGCCTTCAGCGCTTCCAATGTGCTGCTCGGCGTGGGCGATGTGGTCAATGGCCGCTGCGGTCTGGCGCTGTGGGGTGACGACCGCACTACTGAAGCAGTGGACGGCGCCGGCGATGGCGAGGCCTTCACGCTGAAGTTGTGGGATGCCGACCGTCAGGTGGTTCGCGACCTTGATATCGCGATGGTTCATGCTGGTGAAGCGGTCTATCAGACCGACGATTTCGTCGTGCTGGACGTTCGCGTCCACTCGGCGGTGCCGGATGACTACTATCTGGCGGGCGCCTATCCGAATCCGTTCAACAACGTCACCCGTCTGACCTTCGACTTGCCGGAAGCGGGTCAGGTGAAGCTCAGCGTCTATGACGTAAATGGACGCTTGGTTGCGAACCTGGTCAGTACGCAAATGCAGGCTGGTCACCACGTGTATGCGTGGGATGCGAAGGATGCTTCGACGGGCGTGTATGTAGTTCGGATGGAAGCCGGCTCCTTCACGCAGGCTCAGAAGGTCATGCTTCTGAAGTAAACGGTCCTTTTCAGCGAAAGCTGAGAGCGGCAAAAATGCGAATCCCCCGGACGAAAGCTCGGGGGATTCATTTTTTTGAAAACAGCAGATTTAGCAGATTAAGCAGATTGAGGAGCGGATGATTCAAATTTATTTTCATTCATTCGAAGAAGTATGAGTTCAAGCTTCAGCTTGACTACACTGAAGCGTGAACTCTAAACTATGCGTTTGAATGTTAATTGGCATTAAAGGTATTAGACTCGTTAGTCCTGGTCTATGCAGGATTTGATGGACTCGCATAAAAAAACTCCCGCATCCTTCAGATACGGGA
>CAZCEM010000418.1:0-2909 GCA_964497555.1 uncultured bacterium | reverse complement strand
GTTTTTCAAGGGAATTAAGAATTAAGAATGAAGAATTAAGAATAATAAAGAATGGGAAGCGGTAATTGGAAATATGAGTTCAGAGTTCACGCTTCAGCGTGTCTTGAAGTTCTGAGTTCACGCTTCAGCGTGTCCGGAGTCGCGATCCGCCGGTGGCGCGGAACTCCATGCCCGCGCACAGGCGACGAAGGCGTATCATTCCAACCGTCCGGCGCGTCATTCGCGCGAAGGCGGGAATCCAGTTTTAAGGCACTGCTGGATTCCAGCTTCCGCTGGAATGATGCGTTTGAAAACGTTGGAATGATGCGTTTGAAAACGTTGGAATGATGCATTTGAAAACGTTGGAATGATGCGCCTTCTGGCGCGACCGGCGCGAGCCCGGAGTCCCGCGCTACTGTAGGTCGGGCCTCCGAGCCCGACAAGGGCGGACAGGAATGTCCGCCCTCCCAGGTCAAAGGCTGCGGGCGAAGACAAGCTTCGCCCCTTCAGCGCTGGATTCCCGCCTTCGAGGGAATGACAGCAAAGAAGTTCGGAATGACAGCGAATTATCAGCTCACGTCTTCCTGCGTGCAGAAGTACTCGATGGTCTTCTTCGCGCAGGTGTTGCAGTAGCTGAGCTTGTTGATCATGGTGTCGATCATGCGGTTGTAGAGCTTCAGGTTCTCTTCGTTGGTGCGGTTGGACAACGCGCCCACCAGACTGCCCGCGCCAGCCACGTCCGACTTCAGCCGCACGTCTGTCACTGCCCGAACCAAGTCGTTGTTGTCCATGAAGTTGTAGTTCGGATCTGTGATCATCTTCTGACCATAAATCTTGGTGATGGTGGTGCGGAAGCTCTGCTTCTGCTCGTTGGTTTTAAGCCCCATGCGAGATTCGACGCTGTTGATGAAGGACTCGTCGATCTTGAGTGGCATCAACTTGGCGGTCTGGGGATCTCGGTAAGTCCAGATGCGGTCCGGTCCCAGGTTCTTCGCGTCGATGCCGATGATCATGTTGACGTAATTCATCACATCCTTCTCGACCGCCTTCGGCTCGTCCATGTAGGCGTTGAAGATAGCGGTCATCACATTCTTGCGGTGCAGGCTGCGCGCCAGTTTCAGGTCGTTCAAGTACTTGGTGCGGTCGTTGGAATCCTGCACGTAGTCGAGGATGACGGTCTCCAGCGCCCGAAAGATGTCCCCAGCATACATGCACTTGCCTTCCTGGGTTTCGGAGCGCTCCAGCAGAATCTGCACCGCGCGGCCCAGGTTGCGGTGTCCCATGCCCTTCTGACCGAAGCGCTTGGTGATGTCGGGGTCGTTGTTGAGGTCGCTGATGACTTCCGCCAGGGTCTTGATGCTTTTTTCGCCCGCCACTTCACCCGCGGACAGCTTCATCATCTCGACCGGCGAAAGCTTGTCTGACGGCGGCATGCGTGTCAGGATGATCGCGGTCGAAAGCGCGTAATTCAGGTTGGGATCGACGTGCAGCTTCTCGTTGGAGAAGGTGGTCTTGTCGCTGCCGCCGATGGAGTACTGCGTCAGCTCCTCCTGTAGGCGGTAGTTGGTGTTGTGCGCCATGTAGGTAACCCGGCAGCGGTCCACGATGGGCGCCTGCTCCTTCTCTTCGAGGAAGCGGGCGAACTCCGAGTTGTTGCTGGTGGCGATGACCAGGGTGTCCAGCGGCCACTTGAAGCCTTCAATTTCGATGGTGCGGTTCTGGATGACGCCCAGATAAATTTGCACCAGGTCGCGTTTGTTCTTGAAGATTTCGTCAGCGAAATGAACGCCGCCGCCCGCCACCCGTGCCAGCGCGCCTCGCCGCAGGTCGAACCGGTAGGGATTATTGGTGTCGGAGATGTGCAGCAGACGGGTGATGCTCTCGTCGCCCAACAGATCGACCGCAGAGGAGGTGATCTTGTCCTTGGCGGCGTACTTGCCGGTCAAGGTGCCGCGCGATTCGCTGATGGGGATGGGCGCGATTTCGATGAAGTCCTTCATCTTCTCCACGTCGCCGTCACACAACACGCGAATCTGGTGGAAGATGTAGTCAGTGCAGGCGCCTAAGGGGCGGTAGTTGTCATAAAACTCTTCGATTTGCGCGTCGGTGGCACCGGCTTTTTTAAGATACTTGACGTTCTGCTCCTTATCCTCGTATAGGTTCATCGCCAGAATCAGGGGATCTTCGTAGGTCTGTGATTCGATGGCGGTAATTTTGCCATAGCCGCCCAGCCGGTCGAGGTTGGTCAGTTTGAAGGTATAGCGGCGGTTGGCGGGCTGCATGATGAACTGGCGGTACAGGCGGTTGAGGGTATCGACGAAGAAGGTCTTGCCGTTGCCGGGTTCGCCGATGAGGACAAACGCCATTTCCTTGGATGAGCCGCCTTCCGAGGCGTCTTTGACGAAGGAGACGAAGCTGTTGATTTCGTCGAACATGCCGATGATGTGCTTGGCGCCTTCGCGGAATACGAAGAAGTCGTAGGTGGAGCGGCCGTTGACGGTTACTTTTTTAATCTTGTCGGGATCGCCGAGGATCATGCGGGTGAGGGCTTGGAAGACGTTCTCGAAGCGGCGTTTTCCCGATATAACAGCCTTGACGTGGGCGTCAAGGGAATTCAGTGGTTCCGTTTTCGCGGGAGCGGTGGGGCTCATGGACTTTATCTCCGTGTTAAAGATTGAATTTTCGGGATGGGGAAGGGGAGCTGTTATTGGTTGGGCTCGGAAGCCCGACCAACGTGACGAACTCGATTTTAAACTTTCAATTTAATCTCGCGGGCGGGGAAAAGCAAGGTTGGAGGAGGGTAACACAGAACATGTGGGACTATGAGACACGGTTTGACAAGCACAGGGCGGTGTGAAGAAGGATATGCGAAAAAAGGCTCTTCGCTGTTTGGTGTGGGTATTAAAAAAAGTTTATGGAAACCTGGACCG
>CAZCEM010000417.1:0-2914 GCA_964497555.1 uncultured bacterium | reverse complement strand
TGCGTTCAAATGGTCATAAATAAAGAGAAAGGGAGAAAGGGAGAAAGGGAGAAAGGGAGAAAGTAGTGATGGAAATAGAGACCGCTTGCATATCCCTTTGACGCCTTTCTTCCAATAATGACCCATTGATTGCGATTTAGTATGAGTTTAAGGATGTATTTCCCAATACAGAGGCTTTTGCTTAGGCAATAAGCATCGGTTGTAACAAGAAGTTGGGATCCCATTCATGCAGACGATGAAGAAAGTCCTAATCGCGGCGCTGCTGTTCGCCGCCGTGACGGCAATAAGCTGGGGTGAAAACCAAGAGCCCATCCCCAGCCAGGAGCAGCGGTATCGAAACATTGCCGGACAGATAAAGCTGTTCGGTGAAGTCTATCGGGAGGTCAACCGCAACTACGTCGATACCATCAACGCCGACAGCTTTATTCAAGCTGGTATAGACGGCATGCTGGGGACCCTGGATCCTTACACCGTCTATTTCGAACCCGACGCCAAAGATGAGCTGGAGATGCTGACCAATGGCAGCTATGGCGGCATCGGCGTCGAGATAGGTCTTCGCGGCAAGGACAAGGAACTGACCATTGTCAGCCCCATTGAAGGCACGCCCGCGGCACGCAAAGGACTGCGCCCCGGCGACGTCATCATTGCTGTCGATGGAAAGTCCACCAAAGGCTTCACTACGCAGGACGCCGCCAAAGCCATCAGGGGACCGGCGGGCACCATTGTAACCCTCACCATCCGCCGCCTGGGCTTTGAAGAGCCGCTGCAATACACTCTAGAGCGAGCGGATATCATCCGCAAGGACGTGGCCTTTGCCGATATGCTGGATGACTCCATCGCTTACATCAAGCTGGTGCGCTTCTCCAATCACGCTGGATCCGAACTGAAGGAAGCGCTGCAGGAAGCCTTGACCCATAATCCGAGAGGACTGGTGCTCGACTTGCGCTCCAATCCCGGAGGAATGTTGTATTCCGCGGTGGAGGTCGCTGAGTTGTTCCTGCCCAAAGGCTCCCTTATAGTCTCCACCAAGGTAAGGGTCAACTCCTCTAACCGCGATTTTTCCTCCCAAACCGAACCTATAATCGGAGACATTCCGATGACGGTTCTTGTCAACCGCGGCAGTGCGTCCGCGTCGGAAATTGTGACCGGCGCCATCCAGGATTACGACCGGGGTGCGGTTATCGGATCTGCCACCTTTGGCAAGGGTTTAGTGCAGACGGTGTTTCAACTGTCGGAGGGCTCGGCGGTGAAGATAACCACCGCCCGCTATTATACACCCTCCGGAAGGCTGATTCAGCGGGATTTGAACCGCGGCGACGAATACATGCAGTATGATCCGGAAACCAGTGAACTGATAGGAACCGTTGCGGAATCCAATCAGGACAGTTCCCTTCAGAAGACGGAGGTATTTCATACCAAATCCGGCCGTCAGGTTCTTGGCGGCGGCGGCATTATACCCGACGTTGAAATCGATCCTGAATACCTGTTGCCGGCGATTGTCGAGATGTACCGTCAGGACCTGTTCTTCACCTTTATCGAAACCTGGATGGCTGCCAACGGTCAACCCGCAAACACCAACGCACCCGCTGAACTCTTGGAGTCCTTTTACGACAAGCTGCAAGAGATTGATTTTAAACCGCCTGAAAAGGGCCATTCAGAGTTGGAAAAGCTGCGCGCGCTCGGTAAAAAGGATTCCCTCAATGCGGATTTCTTTCGCCTGGTGGATGAACTTCAGGTTGAATTAAACGGTCATCTTGACCTGCGCAGCCCTGGCATTCAGAAGCAGATTCGCGCCGGTCTGGAGCGCGAGATCGCGTCGGTGTTAGGGGGACAGGAAGCGCGGATTCGCGTTTCGCTAAAGGACGACCTGGTGTTGAAAACCGCCTGTGAGATTCTTCAGTCGCCCAGCCGTTATCAGGCGCTGCTGCTGCCGCAATCTGACGGCAAGACCTTGGGCGCGCGTTGATGAGTCTGGTCCCGCTGTTTCTTCTTGGCGGTCTTACCGGCATATTATCGGGTTATTTAGGCCTAGGCGGGGGCATCATTGTGGTGCCGGTCTTGACCGAGATCTTCCTCCATCGAGGATTGAATCTGGACCGGACCATGACCGCCGCCTTTGCGACCAGTTTATTCCAAGCGATGTTCACGACCGGATCCTCGGCTTGGAAGCAGTGGCGGCAGGATAACATCCTCAAGAGAGCCGTGCCGGGGGCGGCTTTGGGAGCAATTATCGGGGGGCAGTTGGGCGCCTATCTCGGCAGCTGCTTGACCGGCGGCGCATTGATAATAATGTTCGGTTGTTTTTTGCTCTTTGCGGCTTTCAATCTGGCGCGAACTCCGGGAAAAAGCCATGACCGCGCTGATATTTCCTATCCCTGGACGGGATTGTCGGCATTGGGCGCAGCGACCGGGATTATCTCGGCTTTATTGGGCGTAGGTGGAGGGATACTGATGGTTCCCGCTTTCATTTTGCTGTTCAAGTACCCGGCAGCAAAGGTGGCGGGAACCTCCTCCGCCATTGGTTTCCTGACGACGATTTCCGGCGTCGTCGGCTATTTGTTGTACGGCGCCGCCCGCGCCGGCAATACGGCTGGTTTCGTCGGCGTAATCGACCTTTCGGTCGCCGCGCCGATTGCGTTGGGCGCGGTGCTGACCGCGCCGATAGGGGCCAGATTAAATAAGGAATTCGGAGGCCTTGTCTATCAGAGAATTTTCGCAGTATTTTTGGCTTTTATCGCTATACGCATGCTATGCAAAGTCATGTGATTTATAATATTACCGGCTGCAAATTTATATGGTCATTCGCTGTCATTTCCCAGAAAACAGCCCCATTGACCGCGTAGGTCGGGCGTCTCGCCCGACCTACGCGGTAAGAGGGGGGCTATTTTCTTGGAAATGATGCGTCTTCGAGGTT
>CAZCEM010000416.1:0-2922 GCA_964497555.1 uncultured bacterium | reverse complement strand
TCCGAATCGCAGATGCGAAACCGTGATGGTGCCGGACTTCTTGGAGTCATATACGAAGTAACCTTGCGCGTAGTTGCTGGTGCCTTCGCCGATGATCTTGATGGAGTTCTTGTTCGCGCCGACCGTCCCGTCCGCGCCCAGACCGTAGAACAGCCCGCGGAATACGTCGTCGCTCTCGGTCGAGAAGTTGGGATCGAAGTCGATGCTGGATCCGGTTACGTCATCCTTGATGCCTACCGTGAAGTGGTTCTTCGGATTGGCTTTGGCGATCTCATCGAACACGCCCTTCAGCATGGCTGGGGTGGTGTCCTTGGAGGACAAGCCGTAGCGGCCGCCGACGATGCGCGGCATGGTCGGGGTGGGAGCCAAACCCTGGTTGAAGCCTTCCACGAAGGCGGTGATGACGTCTTTGTACAGAGGCTCGCCGTCAGCGCCGGGTTCCTTAGTGCGATCCAACACGGCGATGGTCTTGACCGACGCGGGGATAGCCGCCAGCAGATGCTTCATCGAGAAAGGACGGAACAACCGCGCCTTAACCACACCCACCTTCTGTCCATGGGCATTCAGATATTCGGCGGTCTCCTCGGCGGCTTCGATAGCCGAACCCATCAGGAGAATGACGCGGTCAGCGTGGGGATGGCCGTAATAATCGAACAGGTGATAATGACGCCCCACCAGCGCGCCGAACTTGTCCATGGCCTCTTGGACGATGGCTGGGCAGGCTTCGTAATAGGGATTTATAGTCTCGCGGGCTTGGAAGAACACGTCGGGGTTCTGGGACGAGCCGCGCAAGTTGGGCTTTTCGGGGCTCATGCCGCGGTGTCGGTGGGCGAAAATTAAGTCGTCGTCCAGCATGGCGTGCATGTCCTCGACTGTCAGTTCTTCAATCTTGTTGACTTCGTGCGAGGTGCGGAAACCGTCGAAGAAATGAACGAAGGGCACCCGCGCCTTAAGAGACGCGGCTTGGGCGATAAGCGCCATATCCATGACTTCTTGGACCGGACCCGATGCAATCAGCCCAAAACCGGTCGAGCGAACCGCCATGATGTCGCTGTGGTCGCCGAAGATTGACAGGGCGTGGGTGGCGATGGTGCGGGCGCTGACGTGGAACACGGTCGAAGTCAATTCACCGGCGATCTTGAACATCGACGGTATCATCAGCAGCAGCCCTTGTGAGGCTGTAAATGTGGTAGTCAAGGCGCCGGCTTGCAGCGCGCCGTGCACCGCGGCCGAGGCGCCGCCTTCCGACTGCATCTCGACCACTTGGGGGATGGTGCCCCAGATGTTGGGTTTCTCTTCAGCGGACCATTGGTCAGCCCATTCACCCATGTTGGAGGATGGGCTGATCGGATATATGGCGATCACTTCGTTCGTATGATGCGCCACATACGCCGCCGCTTCATTGCCATCAATGGTAACTTGACGTCTATTCATAAGCTAAGGTCCTCCTGACCCGTTGGTTTTAGCGGAAATGCAGAATGCAGAATGCAAAATGCAGAATGTATAATTCAGAATGCAGAATGCGCCGCAAGCGCATCATTCCAGCGGAAGCTGGAATCCAGTAGAACAGGCTTTAGCCTGTTCACAAAATCAAAGTGTTGCAGGGCGTCCACACCCTGCAGGTGGAAAAGGTAATTATCACAGCGTGAGGACGCCCTGCGACATGTGAATTGGTAACTTCTGCTGTCATTCCCGCGAAAGCGGGAATCCAGAATTACAGTTGTAACTGCTTGCTATATCCAAAGATAAACTCTCAATCTGGATTCCCGCTTTCGCGGGAATGACAGGTAGAAGCTGAATTTCGATGGTTCGCCGATAACTCAGGCAAAAAACGAAAAGATGAAAAGCAGCGAGTCGTAGAGCCAACCTAACGCGCTACCCATCCATCCGAATCTGTCGCCGAACCTTTGTTGGAAACGTTTCTCTCGCATCGTCTTCTCCGTTAAATCACTCTTTTCCCTTTTAATGTCAAGCGGGACGCTTAACCAGCGTGATGTGGGCGCATCCCAACGCCCCGACAGCAACTGCAAAACTGCCTAACTGCAAAACTGAATAACTTCTTGAGATTGCTTCGCCTGCCTTCGGCAGGCTCGCAAAGACGAATTGAGAGCAAGCTCGCAAAGACGCGCCAATGGCGCGTTCACTTGTCACTTGTTACTTGTTACTGATTTCGGTTCGCCCCTGCATCGACTGCTGGAGAGTCGTCTCATCGACCAGCTCCAGATCGGATCCAACCGGAACACCTCGCGCGATGCGAGTCACCCGCACCGAGCTGCCCTTGAACATCCGGGCGATATACAGCGCGGTGGTTTCGCCCTCAGCGGTGGGATTGGTGGCGACTACGACCTCCTCGACCGCGCCGTCGGAGCATCGCTCGAGAAGAGCGCTCAGCCGAAGCTGTTCAGGCCCTACGCCGTCCAGCGGAGAGATAGCTCCGCCCAGCACGTGATACAGGCCATTCCAAACGCCGGTCTTTTCGATGGCGATGACGTCACCCGATTCCTCCACCACGCAGACCTTCCGATGGTCACGGCGGGACTCAGCGCACAGCGGGCAGGGGTTGCTCTCTGAAAGCATCCAGCAGGTATGACACCAGGCCACCTTGTCCTTAACCGCCAGCAGGCAGTCTGCCAGATCGGCGGCGTATTCGCGGGGGCTGCGGAGGATGTGCATAGCCATGCGCTGGGCGGATTTCCGGCCGACGCCCGGCAGCCGCGCCAGCTTGTCGATGAGGTTGACGACAGTCGGCGGTAGTCCCGAGGCGCTGTCCTTTAAGTCCATCGAAGATCGGATGTTAAGGGGTGAGGTGGATGTGGTTTTGTAAAGACATAAAATAAAAGAAGTTTTTCACTAATATTCAACCTTTAGTCGAGCATTTCGCGAAGATTGCCAATAAAGTCAGGATGGAAATCAGGTTGGTGG
>CAZCEM010000415.1:0-2926 GCA_964497555.1 uncultured bacterium | reverse complement strand
ATGCGTCTTCGACGCATTTTTTCAATGTTCAAAAGAAAATGCACCCCTTAATATACATCATTTAGGCGGTTGAATCAATAAGCGCCATGCCTCTATTTGTTTAAAAGACGCAAGACAATATCATCCAACAGCAGCCACCGCGATTCAACCACGTGATATCGCCCGGCACGAAGCTCCAAATGCCCTGACTGCAACAGTTCCTCAGCCGCTCCGGGCACGGTCAGACGACGTGCGGACGCCGCGTCCAGCCCGTTGCCGCAGCGAAGCGATAAATAAACCGTCTCCTCCCTCTCCATCTCCGGCGTGATGAGTTCTTGTCCCTTGGTGCCCCTTTCACCGCGTTTGAGACGGTCGATGTATTCATCGACGTCGGAGGTATTCCAGAACCGCCTTCTTCCGTCGAAACTATGAGCGCCGGGACCAAGCCCCAGATAAGGAAGCCTTCGCCAATAACGGCAGTTATGCCGCGAATGAAATCCCTCACGGCAGTAGTTGGTCAATTCATAGTGCTTATAGCCCGCATCGGCCATAGAGGAACAAATCTGGTCGTAGAAATCAGCCGCGGCGTCCGGATCCAGCGCCTTCAACCGGCCCTCATGGCATCTCCGCTCGAATTCAGTGTCAGGCTCAAGGGACAGCGAGTAGGCGGAAATATGCTCCACCTCAAGCTCAAACGCTTGCCTAAGGCTGAAGTCCAAACTGGAGGAAGTCTGACCGGGGATGCCGTACATCAGGTCAAGGCTGATGTTTTGGAAGCCGACCCGGCGGGCGGCTTCGACCGCCTCATCGATGTCCTTCCTCCTGTGGATGCGCCCCAGCGTCGCCAGTTCGGCGTCATTGAAGCTCTGCGCCCCAATGGACAACCGGTTCACGCCCGCGCTGAAAAACTCCCCCAACCGCTGAAGGTCCGCACTGGCGGGATTGGCTTCGAGCGTGACCTCGGCGTCGGCGGGCAATCGCCAGCTTCGTTGTGACTGTTCGATAATCCCCGCGATGAAGGCTGGATCGGCGAGCGAAGGGGTGCCTCCTCCGAAGTATAGAGTTTCAGCCTGCCCTTCTGACCAGGGCGCTTGACGGGAAAGCGAATACAGCTCAATTAGCAGCGCTTGCCGGTATTGGCTTTCGATGAACGCGTCCGTCTGCTGCGACGCAAAGGCGCAGTAAGGGCATTTGCGGACGCAGAAAGGGTAGTGTATGTAAAGCGAATAAACGAACACGGTGAACATTTCTCTGGAACTTATCGACCGGGGCGTTCGTATAATTGGTTAGATGGAAGGAAACGACACCCGACTATCGAGGACGAGCCGCCGCGCCCGGCGAACGAGCAGTCCCTTTAATATAGATGACGACCAACCAAGAAACACGTCTGTTGATTCTCCCCTCAGCCCCGCCTTCAAAGTGGGGCTGTTTTTTTACTGGAGGAGCTGAATGCAGAATGTAGAATGCAGAATGCGCCCCAGGCGCATCATTCCAGCGAAAGCAGGAATCCATTAGAAAAAGAGCCAAGAGCAAAGAGCCAAGAAACAACAGCAGGCGCATCATTCCAGCGAAAGCTGGAATCCATACAGCAATGGCAAGCCAGCCATATTTCAGAAAACCGTCTTTTATCTTCCCCCGCCCTTGTCTTACATTTCTTTAAATTATTGATTATATTACTTCGTCAGCTCAATTCAAGCATCAGGCTTAGGTCCGTCTTCCAGACGGCTCAGCGACAAGACCAGCCGCCTGAAAGGCGGCGTTACAGAAGGTTAGATGGAGCACAGGCAACGCATTTCCTCCGCGGAGGTGATCTCCGACGATGTCGATATCGAAAAGACGCTGCGTCCGATTTGTTGGGAAGATTTCGTCGGTCAGGGACGGGTGGTGGAGAACCTCAAGGTGTTTCTGACCGCCGCCCGCAACCGCGGCGATGCTCTCGACCACTGCCTCTTCTACGGCCCGCCCGGTCTGGGCAAGACCACCCTCGCCCATCTCATCGCCAATGAACTTGGCGTCGAGATTAGAGTTACATCCGGACCGGTGCTGGAACGCCCCGGCGACTTAGCGGGGCTTCTAACCAACCTGGCTCCGCGCGACGTGCTGTTCATCGACGAAATCCACCGCCTGAACAACGTGGTCGAGGAATACCTCTACCCCGCCATGGAGGACTTCTCGCTCGACATCATGATAGACAAGGGCGTGGCGGCGCGGTCCATTCAGATAACGCTGCCGCGCTTCACTATGATCGGCGCGACCACCCGCGCCGGTCTGTTGACCGCCCCGCTGCGAGCACGCTTCGGCATCATCAACCGCCTCGACTACTACAATGCCGAGGAGCTTTTCACCATCATCAACCGCTCCGCCCGGCTGTTAAACGTGCCCATCGACGAGGAAGGCGCGCTGGAAGTGGCTCGCCGGTCGCGGGGAACGCCGCGCATCGCCAACCGGCTGCTGCGGCGGCTGAGGGATTTCGCCGAGGTGCATGGAAGCGGCGTCATAGACCTGAACCTTGCCCGGCACGGACTAGAGCGGCTGGAGATCGACCCCAACGGCTTGGATGACATGGACTTGCGCATCCTGCAGACCATCGTCGAAAACTTGAGCGGCGGACCGGTGGGCCTGGGAACCCTGGCGGTGGCGGTCGGTGAGGAAGACGACACCATCGAGGAAATCTATGAGCCGTTTCTCATCCAGCAGGGCTTCCTCGAACGCACCCCCCGCGGACGCAAAGCCACTCCTAAAGCGCGGACGCTGGTCGATAAAGCCCCCATCGACCGCCAGGGGCAGGCGAAACTGCTGTATTAAGGGGTGCATTTTCTTTTGAACATTGAATAAATGCGTCGAAAACGCATCATTCCAGCGAAAGCTGGAATCCAGAGGGATTTGGGGTTAGATTCCCGCTTGCGCGGGAATTGTCATGGTGGCTTCCCCACCACGGAAGATGAAA
>CAZCEM010000414.1:0-2928 GCA_964497555.1 uncultured bacterium | reverse complement strand
CCCTTTCTCTTTGAGGGCGGACTTCAGTCCGCCCCCCACGTGCATGGAGTCCTGCACTGCCGATAGAAAGTCGTGGAAGTTTTCATGTTCCGTGGTGGGGAAGCCACCACGAAGGATGAAAATCGCCTCAGCCGTAGGTTGTGGACGCCCTGCGGCACACTGATGGTCGGGCTCGGAGGCCCGACTTACGCGCTTTGAAGGGGCTATTTTCTGGGAAATGACAGCGCGACGGCCTCTCAAACGCCAGATCCCCCACGTCAGCCTCATATTTTCTCATAAAATAGAGTTTTTCAGCAGACCCTAATTAAAATATCCGCAAAAGTCCATCATTTTAATTTTTAAAGCGTAGGAATGTTGACACCGGAGAAAAAAAGGAATATATTTATATTGTATAAACGATGTTTTCGACATCGTTTTCCAACCCGGTGTCCATCCACCAAACTACTCGCGTTGCTACCGCCCGATTAGTACGCATAAAAGCCGTTTGACGAACACGATCCTTTTCACTTTAAAAGTCCAGGAAAAATTGAAAGACAGATTTTACCCCCCCGACTCCGAGCACTCTCCCTATCCGGATAGGGAGCCTGCGCATGGAGGAACGCGGCAGCCTTCCAGCCGTTATCAAGGAGCGCCTCCCGAACGCATCTACTCCGAAAAGCCCTACTCGCTGCATGGAACGGATGACTACGAACCGGTTATCGAGGAACCGCAGGGCGACCTTGCCGCCATCAACAATCAGGCGCTGGATCTGCCCCGTCTAAAAGAGATGGAAATCTCGGAGCTGAACGAAATCGCCCGCGACTTGGCCATTCCGGAATACAGCGGCATGCCGCGTCAGGACCTGCTGTCAAAGATCGTCGCCGAGCATTTCAAGCGCGGCGGTCTGGTGCGCGACGAGGGCGTGCTGGAAGTCCTGCCCGACGGCTACGGTTTCCTCCGCTCCGAAGAATCAAACTACTTGCCCGGACCCAATGACATTTACGTCTCGCCCTCTCAGATCAAGCGATTCGGTCTTCGCAAGGGGCATTTAGTCAAAGGCTACGTTCGTTCGCCCAAGGATTCCGAGCGCTTCAACGCCTTACTGCGTGTAGAAGAAGTCAACCGCTCCCATCCTGAGGACGCGAGGGACAAGATACTCTTCGACAACCTGACGCCCTACTTCCCAACCCGAAAGATTCAGCTCGAATCGAAGGTCAATCCCGACCGGTCGATGCGCATCATGGACATGTTCACGCCCATCGGCTTCGGCCAACGGGGGTTGATAGTAGCGCCGCCCCGCACCGGCAAGACCATCCTCATCCAGAAACTCGCCAACATCATCTCGGAAAACCATCCCGATGTGGTGCTGATAGTGCTGCTTATCGACGAGCGTCCTGAGGAGGTGACCGACATGAAGCGGACGGTTTGCAACGTTCGCTATCTTGACCGCATTGAAAAACCCCAGGTGATCGCCTCAACCTTCGATGAGCGTCCTGAACGGCATATTCAGGTGTCGAACATGGTGCTGGAGAAAGCTAAGCGGTTGGTGGAGTACGGCAAGGATGTGGTCATTCTGCTTGACTCTATTACGCGGCTGGCGCGGGCGCACAACACCGTGATGCCGCATTCCGGACGCATCCTTTCGGGAGGCGTGGATGCCTCGGCGCTGTATGAACCCAAGCGATTCTTCGGCGCCGCCCGCAACATCGAAAACGGCGGCACCTTCACCATCATCGCCACGGCGCTGGTCGAAACCGGCAGCCGCATGGACGAGGTGATATTCGAGGAATTCAAAGGCACCGGCAATATGGAACTGGTTTTAGACCGAAAGCTGTCCGACCTGCGGCAGTTCCCAGCCATCGACATCTACCGCTCCGGCACCCGCAAGGAAGAGCTGCTGCTTGAACCTGCAACATTGACGCGGATCCACGCCATTCGGCGAGTGCTGCCGGAGAACAACGTGACCGCCGCTATGAACTTCATCAGCGGCCCCATCGACGCCACCCGCAGCAACACTGAGTTCTTCAAGCGGATGAACCAATAGCGGCTCGCCGGTCAGACATTGAAGAAGGCGTCTCATGCTTCGCTGAGACGCCTAACATTTTTCAGCCCAGCCGCTTTGCTTAAGCATTATGGACACATCCGCTTAGAACTCAGGCTTTAAGCTGTTCTCAAAGGAGCCGTCGTTCTGGGGGCGGCACAACAAACACTGAGACTATCCGCTTCAGCCTCGTCCACCTCATCCGCTTCGTCCATACCGTCCACTTCATTCATTAATCCCGGTACGGATTGGTCTAATCTCAAAGGATCAGTCCTTGAATTACCTCCTCAACTCGCAGCACCTGCGCGAAGCCGAAAGACAGATTCAAAAGACTAGCGAGGTGCATCTCTTCGGAGACCGTACCGGTGGCGTCAGCGGGGAAGAACACACGGTAGTCGCGGAAATATGCGTCGCGGGCGGTGGATTCGCAGCACAGGTTGGTCATGATGCCGCTGATGACCAGGTCTTCAACGCGCAGACAGCGCAGAATCGTCTCCAGGTCGGTGTTGTAGAAGGCTGAATAGCGATGCTTCAGCACCTGCTTCTCGCGGGGCAGCGGAGCTATGTCATCATGGACTTCACTCGCAGAGCTGCCTTCGAGGCACATGCCTTCCCACCACCAGCCCATGATGCCGGCGTCAAGTTTGTCGGGATGGTGGACGTGCCGGGTGAATATCACCGGACAGTGGCGGAGGCGGAAGATTTCGAGCAGTCGCTTTACGTTGGGCAGGATTGCCAGCCCGCCGCAGGTGAAGGTGGGTGATGCCGGTTCCAGGAAGAACTTCTGCATGTCTATGACCAGCAGGGCGGCTTTCGCAGGATTCAGCGCCATCTTATGCTGGTTGAAGGGAGCGATGCGCTCCAGCCAGCGCTCGGTGAGAGCGGGAAGGGTTTCGAGAGTGACGTAG
>CAZCEM010000413.1:0-2942 GCA_964497555.1 uncultured bacterium | reverse complement strand
TGGCTTGGAAGCCATCAATTTCCTCGGTCTGGGCGTCGTCGCCGAAGGCTGCGGGGCCAAGCTGACCGCCTACCTGCGTCACAATAACCCCGCCCGCGCACAAACCGCCGGGCGTGAACACACCCACTTCATCATCGATTTGCAGCGGCTCGTCGTTCAGCGTGGCTGCGGTTATCAGCAGGGAATGGTTCACGTCGGTGCGTGTCCACCTAAAGTGAGGACCTTCCGGCTCGTTCTCGAAGTCTGCGAAGAAGGCGTCGTTGTCGGAAGTAACCGTGGTGATGTTGACAGCTTCATCACGGTTGTTGGTGATGGTCAAGACCAGGTCGCCCTGCTCGCCGACCAGCACCTCGCCAAAGTCTAAGGCTTCCGGCTCGAACGTCAATCCAGGAAGCTCTTCGGTCCAGCCTACACCCCAGAGATGTATCTGCATATCGCCTGCGTTGCTGGTCAAAGTTACAGCAGCATCGAATTCACCGGCGGTCTCAGGCGCAAATGTAACCCCGATATAATCATTTTGCCCCGGCAAAAGACTCACGCCGTCGAAAGCCATGACAAATCCATCGCCTTCAAAGTGGACTGCGTCAATGTCCAAGACGGCGCCGCCATCGTTGCTGACATTCAGGAAAAGTTCCAGCGCACTGTCAACATGGATTTCACCGAAGTCAACAGATGTCGGAACCGTGGCCAAGTCAGGTCCGCCATTATTTAGATCCATGACGTCTCCGACGTCCAGAACCAGCAAACCGTTAGCCCAGTCGGCTGCATAGGCTAAATTGCCGACAACCTGAACAGTGCGGACTTCGCTGTTAGTGTCGTAGGATCCGATGACTTCAACCGACTCCAGGTCGGCGACGTCAACCACCGTGAGTCCAGCGCCCCTATCCGCGACGAAGACTTTGTCGCCGTAGGCGGCGATGTTTAAAGCCTCGCCAGGGGTGTCGTATTCGCCGATGAAGGCTAAGTTCGCCGGATCGCTGACATCGACAACGCTGAATCCGTATGCCCAGCCTGAAACATACGCCAGTCCATTGACCACATCGAGACCGTATGCCTGTCGAGCAGCTTGAACATCCAATTGACGCGGTGAAACAGGATTGGAAATATCGTAACTCAGCAGACCGCTATTCATATTGGCGACAAAGAGGTTTTCACCTACGACGCACATATTCATCGTAGTGCCCGCAAGCTGGACAGTGGCAGCGATCGAAGGATGAGCTGGATCCGTGATGTCAACGACCTTAAAACCAGCGGTATAATCCGACACAAAGGCATAGCGGCCATAGATGACCACATCAGCGGCGCTGCCGGGGGTATCCAAGGTGCTTACCAATTGAGGATGGGCAGGATCGGATACATTGAATATCAACAGTCCGGTTCCCCAGTCCGCCAGGTAGGCATAGTCTCCCGTAACAGTTACCGCTGCTGCAGAACCGGGGGTGTCGTAGTACCCCACCCGCCTCGGATTCTCTGGGTTGGAGACATCGACGATCTGAAGTCCCGCGTCCCAGTCTGCGATGTAAGCCAGGTCATGGATGACGAAGACGTCCTGCGAGCTGCCGGGTGTGTCGTAACCCCCGACTCGGACGATTTCGATCTCCTGCAACTCAACTCCAACACCGCTCATGGCGATGGTCACTTCCCCAAAATCGGGATCCGTGGTGTTGATTGTGAGGGTGCCGTTGTACTCGCCTACCTCACCGGGAGCGAAATGAACGCTCAGGTCGTATTGTCCATCGGGCGCGATGGTCGCGTAATCTTCGACTTCCCGTTCCGCGGCTAAACGCAGCACCGTGAAGCCGTTAATTGTCCAACCGTGCGGACCAACCTGCCAGGTCGGTGTGGCGGCGATCTCTTGGCGCGACGACCGATCCCAATACCGGAAGTTCAAAGCCTCGTTGGCTTGGAAGCCATCCACTTCTTCGGTCTGGGCGTCATCGCCGAAAGCGGCGGGTCCAAGCTGACCGCCAACTTGAGTGACAGCCGCGCCGCCCGCGCATAAACCGCCTGGTGTGAATATGCCGACCTCATCACCCAACTGCAACGGCGTGCCGTTAAACGTGGCGGAAGTTATCAGCAGCGAATGGTTCACGTCGGTCCGAGTCCAGACGAAATGCGGGCCTTCCGCTTCGTTCTCGAAATCAGCGAAGAACGCCTCATTATCGGAGCTGACCGTGGTGACACTCACAGCTCCCTCAGAGTCGTTGGTTATGGTCAGGACTAAATCGCCCTGCTCGCCAACCACAACCTCGCCGAACTCGAGCGCTTCAGGTTCGAAGACCAGTCCATAAGCGGTGGTGCTGAACATCATCGCCAGCGCCACTGCCAGGAGTAAAACGAGCGTGTTACGATTCATGGGTAACCCTTGGTTGAGGATATGAAAATTGTTAAATGGTAGCTCAAAAACAGCTCATCTGGAAAGGATATCCTTCAAACTCCTTCTCAGAATTCTGATTTTTCTAAAAGGACTTTTACAGGAAGCGGAATCTGTGGATGCGGTCTGTCAGGTAGCTGCTAAATTACACTTTTCTTTTAAGAATGCTGTGATAATCATCACAGCGGGAAAAATCTCATTACAAAATGGGGAAACGAAGGGGCCCTTCAGAAGTCAAAATGGCAGGCAGGACTAAAGGCCGGGTTCTATAACTCCCAAAGAAAACGAAAGTTACTTGCAAAAACGCCTGGGAGCCGCTCCTCCAACACTCCAAACGTCGGAAGATTATAATAAATAAAAAATCCTGTGTTAACAATTCCAAGCCGTTTATTTCCTAAATAAATATGATTCATCCGGTTTTTGGATACTTGCCCTTTTCGGTGCTGATGGTTGGTTGAAACACTGTCATTCATCACTTTCATTATTAATGGGTGCAAATTCATATGGTCATTCGCTGTCATTTCCCAGAAAACGGCCCCTTTCTCTTTGAGGGCGGACTTCAGTCCGC
>CAZCEM010000412.1:331-2959 GCA_964497555.1 uncultured bacterium | reverse complement strand
TTTTCTGGGAAATGACAACTAATGTCCAATAGATTCTGCCCCTATTAATATCAGATAGACTCTGAAAGTCCGGCTTCCAAGAAGTAAGGACGTGTGGCGTGTCCAGCTTGCTGGACATGTCTTTCCTAAACGCGTAGGTCGGGAGTCCCGCCCGACGGCGGACTGAAAGTCCATCCTTCAAGGCAGTGAAGACGTTGCGTAGGTCGGGACTCCGAGCCAGACAAAGGATGGACTAATCTTATAATATGTCTTACGATAAAAGTCTTTCAAACATAGGCGCATCGGAAAAAAAAGAATAACTGCATCTGTTATTGGTCTTCATCCATCTTCCGCAGCATCTCCTTTCTTCGTCTGGCGCCGGCCCACAGCATCATCCCGATGAGGAGCATAAACGGGATGAACAGGAGATTCTGAGTCTTGGAGGGCGGCTTCTGGGCTAACCGGGCGCGCTCCTTCCAAGTGGGCGGTGGATAAACATAGTTGCGTTCAGCTCTGACGCGGGGCCAGACGACGAACCATCGGTCGCCGCGAAGCTGCACGGCTAAGGTCCGCTGCCGGTTCTGATTGGTGAATCCGCGGTACTGTTCAAATCGAATCCCGCCGATGACGGTCGGCAGGTCGGTGTCCTCCAGCGCCAGCCGCAGGTTTTCCCGGTTCAGGTCCAGACAGCGGGCGGCAGCATCCAACAGCGCTTGAGCGCCGGCGTAGGCTTCAGCGGAATGATATTCCGGCGCGTGACCGACGAGTTCGGTGAACTGCCGGATGAAATCCTCCGCCCCGCTCGTGTTGGGCAAAGGCCACCATACCGCCGGTGCGTAGCAGTAGTCGGCTGCGTCCTCCGCTAGAGATATGATGCGGTTGTTAACCAGGTTGATCATGCCCAAGGCAAAGGCGTTGGGCATCCAATCATCGGCGCGGCATTGGCGCAGGAAGCGAGCCGCGTCAGTGGTGGAGCTGATAATCCAGACCAGAGTCGGTTTCTGAGCCGCCACAGTCTGAATCAACGGGGAGAAGTCGTTCTCGCCGGGTTCAAAATCTTTGAAAAACACCTCGCCGCGCCACAGACTCGCTAAATCACTTTTCAGGTCAGCGACCGCTTCCGACGAGCGGGGGTGATTCTCATGCACTACAGCAATCCGGCGGCCGGAACCGACGATAGTCCCCGCCCACCCCAGCAGTCCGTCATCGTAGTCTGATGAGGGTGGCGCGACGCGGAAGACGAACTTGTTGCCGCAACGGGTGAGGATGTCTTCGGAGGCGGAGAAGATTAAGTATGGGAGGGCGTGTTCCGCAGCAATGGCGGTCAGAACTTGGGCGCATTCGCTGGGGAGACCGCCGGCAAACGCGATGACGTCTTCACGCGACGCCAGACGTTCAGCGACGGCTTCGGCGCTGTCGGCATCGCAGTAATTGTCAATAAAAACGAAATGCAGGCCTTTCGGGTCATGTTCCGACCAGGCATATTCGGCGATCATCACCGCCCGCTTCATCTCGAAAGCGAGCTGCGACAAGCGGCCGGTTTCAGGCAGAAAAACGGCGACATTAGGACCAGCCACTGCTAAAGAATACGACGCGAGTAGAAACAGCGCTGTCAGGAACGGGAAAAAAAAGTCTGCGCCTTTCTTTAATAAAGGAGACGGCGGCCGTGCCGGTCGTATTGCGGGAGTGCTCAAACCCGCGGGCTGTTCCATCTTGCTCAACAACGTTGTCATGCAAGAGGCTTTTTTTAAACCAGCCAACTTAGGTAGTTGGAAACGAAGTTGACGATAACGGTCACCAGTCCCCAGTTGCTGACTTTGATCCACAACCCGGGAATCTGGTTTAAAATCCAGAATCCGAGGGTGGCTATGAAAAGAAAGAAGATAACAAACGCGCAGGATTTCCTCAGCGACTTCAGGTTGGTGATGCCCAGCCGCTCCATGTAGCCGCGGAAGCGGACATCATCAACCATGCGCGCGTCAAAGAACAATCCGCCGATGGACCAGGCTAGCGCGAGCAGGATTCCAACGATGACAAAATAAGAGGGGAAATACGCAAAGAATGCGCTTGGTCCCAGCCAAACCAAGCAGAGCATGATTCCCGCAGCAGCCGCGAGATTGGTTCCCTTACGGAAGTTGCGGATGACCGCCCGTTCCTTCAGGATGTAATCGCCGCCACCGAGCAGTTTTAAAGGGAGGACGACCTGCATGTACATCGAGACTAACATCCCGCCGAAGAAAATCATTATTGCGGATAGGATGAAACTGCCTAAAATATACCTTAAAAGGAAACCTTGACCGAAGACTAATTCGAGCAAGCCGACCAATATCAGCAGCGAGGCGATGATGACGCCCCAGAACACGGTGCCCTTTTCTTCGAGGTATTCGGTCAAACCCTCGCTGAAGCGAAACCAGAACCCTGGTTCGGGCAGCCGTTCGCCGCAGTGAGGACATTTCCAATTGATGGGGATCCGGACGACGTTGGTGTGGCAGTTTGTGCATCGCATGACGGTCCTTGCTCCTCTGCTCAGATTTAATTTCTAAATATAATAAGTTATTTTCAATTCGGTCAAGAAACAAGAGACTTCGCTGTCGATTGGATTCCTGCCGCAATTAAATCCTTGTGTTGCGATATTCTGTCGGCAGCGGT
>CAZCEM010000412.1:0-321 GCA_964497555.1 uncultured bacterium | reverse complement strand
TTTTAGGACCGACTTCCGGAGTCGGCCCGATAATTCCGATTTTAGGGTGGAATATTCCGAGTGCTGTCATTCCTCAGAGAACAGCCCCCTCGTACCGCGTAGGTCGGGCGTCTCGCCCGACTTTCCTCCCTGCCTGCAGGGGGGCAATACAAAGGGGAGTATTTTCAGGTTACATGGTGGGGGAAGCCACTATGACAATTCCCGCGAAAGCGGGAATCTGGCTTTAGAGTTTAACTCTCGTAATGATAGGAGGTTGCCAGTATATTCTGGATTCCAGCTTCCGCTGGAATGATGCGCCTTCGGTGCATTCCTGGATTCCAG
>CAZCEM010000411.1:0-2969 GCA_964497555.1 uncultured bacterium | reverse complement strand
GTCCGTGTCCTTTGGCATATCTCTGGCAAGCCTGGACCGCCTCCACAATCCCTCCCACCGCGGCGATGTGGTTTTCCTTAATGAGGAAAGCGTCGTGCAATCCGAGCCGGTGATTGACACCTCCACCGGCCAGAACCGCGGCCTTATCCAGGTAGCGCAGCCCCGGCGCAGTCTTGCGGGTCTCGGTGATGTAGCAGCCGCAGCTTTCCACCGCTTCGACGAACCGCCTTGTCAGGGTGGCTATTCCGCAGCACCGACCTAAAATGTTCAACGCGGTTCGTTCGCCGGAGAGAATCGCCCCCATCCGGCCCTTCAGAACCGCGATCTCCTGCCAGACCGATGCGGCTTGCCCGTCGGGCACCAACGGCTCGTACTTGAAGGTCTTGTCAAGTTCCGCGAACACCCAAGCCGCCACTGCCTGCCCGGCGATGACGCCGGATTCCTTGGCGATGATGACCGCACGACCCATTTGGGCGGTCGGCACGGTGGCGCGGGTGGTGATGTCGCCGCGGTCGCGCAGGTCTTCCTTCAAGGCGCGGCGAATGATGGTCTTCGCCACCCGGTTGCAGAGTATTTCCTGTGGATCTGCTTTGGTCTGTTTTTTACCCATTATTCAATAAGATAGTTATTTTTAAACCATAATGCCACCTAAGCGGTGGTCTCTGCCGCTCGTTTCGAGTTATCTGGCTGAGGTCGCAGCGTTTTTTCTTTTTGGCGGTCTCCTTCTGATAGACTTCAACACGAAGTGAACAAAGAACACTAAGGAGAAATTGGTCTTAGTTCGTGGGTCTTTCGTTGCCACCAACCAACACCTAACAACCAGTAACGGAGGAGACAGCTTGATTGAGGGAATTATAATCCAATTCGCTGCCATGAATGCTGTGCGGGATAAGATAGACCGCGAAGGTGACAACCATGGCGGCGACGGTCCAGATCCGCGCCTGTCGCTCCCGCCGTCGTTTGACGAACCACAGGGCTGGCAGCCAGGCAGCGACCATGATTGCCGTTTTATTGTCGGTCCAGTCCCCGCCGTAAGGCCAGCCGGTCCAGTATGTTCCGAAGGCGTATTTCTGAACGATGGGTCCGAACAGCAAACCACCGGCTACGAAAAGGCACACGACGATTATAAGAAGGCTTTCAAACCGCTCGCCGAAAGCCGCTGCCAGCGCTGCCCGCGCCGCAAGACACAAACCTAAGAACAATAGAATAATATGCGGCAGCATCGCCCACCAAGGAACGTCGCCCCGGAAGCGCATAACCGCCGCCCGCTCCTCCGGAATCCGCCACATCCAGTCATCATTTCCTATTTCCCGAAGTAATATCTGATATTCCAATTTGCCGGATGGAGGCTGATGGGGCAGAAACGCCCGAAGCGTGTCGCCATGCCGCTGAAGAGGAAGACCCTGGAAGGCTTCATCGAACCGGTACCGCTTCCACAGCACCGTCCCGACGATGGCGCGGTCGAGAATTATCAGCTCCACCGGCAAGTCCCACCGCTCAGGATGGCTGGCTTCGAGCGCGCGGCTTCGGTCAAGCGTATATGGGTAACTGGTCGCTCCTATCTTGATTTCACCAGAAAGGGCGTAGGTTGGTCCGGTGGTTCTCTGAAATCGCGCCATGACAAGGGTAAAGACCAAGGCGATACCCCAGCATAGGACCAAGCGTCCTTTGCGGCTGCTTGTTGAGATAATCATGTATTAACGACGTTAAGCTGACTAACGGTGACTGAGATTGACGGCGCCGCGGGACCGGGTCCAGGGGGATTGCACTCGACATCACTGACGGAGGACGAAATTCTTTGGAAAGTGAAATCTTAAAGAATCCCATCCGGTTCGGTGAAATACTCTCGATTAATCACTTGCCAATTTCATCGCCAGCCCGTACAGCAGCCCGCGTTCGCTGGTCGTCATCACTGCGATGCCGGTGATTTCGAGAATTTCTCTCACAATCAAGGCTCCGGCGTGGATGGATTCCGCCCGCGCCGGCGGCATGGAGGGCAGCGCTCGCCGCTTCAACAAGTCCATCTTCAACAGCCGTTCCCGCCATTTATTAACCGCCTCATTTGTAAGAGTTCGCCCTTCCACCGCGCCTGGGTGAAATCCGGTCACCGAATGCGTCAAACACGCGAGGGCATAAATCGATCCCGCTATCCCCACCAGCCGCCTGAGGTTTCCCATATAACCCTTCCAGTCAGCAAAGGCTTCGTGGACATGTTCCAAGGCGGCTTGGATCTCTGACGCAGCGGGCGGATCGTGTCGAAAGAACCTCCTCCCCAGCGCCACACCGCCAATGGGTATGCTTTCACTCGACTGCAGCTTTTTTATATCTCCAACTGAGAGTTCCGTCGAACCACCCCCCACGTCCAGCAGCGCAAGGGGATGTGAAGCATCCGCCTTTGAAATCCACCGCGGGGCGTCGGTTTGATAGATGTCGAATACGCCCTGCCACGCCAGCCTCGCTTCCTCAGTATCGGAGATGACTTCCATCGGAACGCCGCAATACTCGGCAATCCGCGTAAATTCTCCCGCATTAACAGCCCGTCTGAGGGCGTGGGTGCCCACCGCGCCAATGCGTTCGCAGCCGAGCTTTTGGGCTTTCGCGGCCAAGTCCGCCAATATGCTGCGGTTGTTGTCGAGCAGCTCCCTGCTGAGCATGCCGTCCTCGCCGACGTCCGCGCCCAGCCGGTTGCGGACGATTCCTCGCTCGACGACCTTTAACCGGCTTCCCCTCACATCGGCTGTCAGATCGAGGGTGCTGTTGGTGCCGATGTCGATTGCCATGACGCGCATGATTTCTCCGTGCATAATGATTCAATATATGATGATAATCAGCCGAAACTCAATTCTCATAGCGCTGCTCAGGAGATTCACCACAGATTAAACGGATTATTACTTGACGCAATATTATTTGGTCATTCGCTGTCATTTCCCAGAAAATAGCGCCTGCGACGCGTAGGTCGGGCCTCCGAG
>CAZCEM010000410.1:0-2971 GCA_964497555.1 uncultured bacterium | reverse complement strand
GAGGCCCGACCTACGCGCTTTGAAGGGGCTATTTTCTGGGAAATGACAACTAATGCCTGATAGATTCTGCCCCCCATTAATATATGGGGACACTACCCGTGTCCGGCGTGGGCGAATATTGCGTTCACTCGGAAAAAACATTTGACAAACATAAGAAATTTTCGTATATTTTATCGCTTACCCTGAATCAGCATCATTGTTATCCTAAGAACTTGCTCTCTTCAAATTTCACCCCCGGAGGCAGAAATGTCTTTTCGCAAATCTTCTCTCTTGGCGGTTCTGACCGCCTTGGCGCTGGTTGTGGTCGCCTTGACCGCGGCAGCCAACCATGTGGCTGACAACTCCCTGACCGTCCAGTCCGCCATCGACGCGGGCAATTCGAATCCCCCCGCAAATCCGGGTAAAACTCATGACCAACATGGGCCTTTTAACCATCCTCAAGAAGGTGAAACCCCGGATATCAGCCTATCTGAAGAAACCCTTGATTTTGGTGAGGCTTCCATTGTTGAATCCGTCCGCCTGTTTCTCATGATATCCAATATTGGCGATGCGGACCTGGTCGTCTCCGACATTTCAACCGAAGCGCCGTTCTACCCGGCATTTAACGGCGAGTTCACCGTCGCGCCTGAAGAAGTACATGAATTAGTGGTAACCTTCACGCCGGAAGTTGTCGGTGAGTATGAAGGTGTGTTGATGATTGTGTCAAACGACCCGGTTGAGGAGGAGACAAGCATTTCCTTGTTGGGAACCGGAGTCCTCCCGCAGGATGGGCTGCACTATCACTGGCGGCTGACCGACACTAACGCCTCCATCTTGATAAGAGGAGCCTCGCTGTTAGCTGAGGCTCTGCCGGCTGGGGATGAGATTGCAGTGTTCACGCCGGGCGGCGTCTGCGCGGGAGCCGGCGTTTGGAACGGAAACCAAATCGGCATCGCGGCCTTCGGCGACGAAGACGACACTGAAATTATTGAAGGATTCCATTCCGAGGAACGGATGAGCTTCCGCATTTGGGACTGGGAAGCCGAAACCGAGTATCGAGCCATCCCTCACTATATACAAGGTGACGGTCTATTCAGAGTCAACGGCTTTACCGCGATTGAACGTCTGGAAGGCGTGAATTTCTATCATTGGGCTGCCCCTGAACGCACCGACAATAACCACAGCCTTCTCGTCGAAGACGCCACGCTGGACAATGAGCCGCTGAATATCGGTGATGAAATAGGGTTGTTCACTCCCACAGGAATGCTCGCCGGCTGGGCGGTCTGGCCCGAACAGGACCGAATCGGCTTCCCAGCCTGGGGCGACGAAGCTGAAACCGAAGACGTTATCGAAGGATTCCGGGAGAACGAGGAGTTCAGCTTCAAGGTCTGGGACCGCCACGCTGACGCCGAATGGTATGCAGAACCCATTTGGACGCATGGACCTCAAGTGTACAACGCGGGCGGATTCAGCGTCTTACTATTGGAGGCGCACCGATACCGGGACCTCGAGGTCTCCTTCCAGCGCAATTGGAACATGATTTCCATCAACATCTCCCCACCGGACGAGTGGTATGATGAAAATGAGCCTCGAGGTCCCAGCGTCATACGCATGATGAGCGACCTCGTCGAGCGCGGGCTGCTTATTTTAATCAAGAACGAAGAGGGGAATTTCTACGCGCCTGAGTACGGCTATAACGGAATAGCCTATTGGGATCTTACGCGAGGCTATCAGGTAAAGCTCGTCGAAGCTGCACCTACCACGTGGACGGGCTACCCCATCCACGCTGACGCCGACATCCCGCTGCGGCGGGGCTGGAACTTGATTGCCTACTATCCCACCTATGTCCTGAGATGCGACCATCCATACTACCTTCCCTTCTCAGGGATATTGGATTATGTCGAAATTGCCAAGGACGTCGATGGAAACTTTGCGGCGCCGGCCTTTAACTATTCTGGCATGGCGCCCTGGTATGAAACACAAGGCTATCAGATCAAGGTCACTCAGGATGTCGTCCTGAACTACCCGCCCAATCCGGAGGAGGGACGCCTTGCTGTTGTCGAGCCGCTCGAATCCGAGCTGACACCCATGCCGACGCCTTTTAATATGAGTGTCCTGTTGATTGGATTAGAATGCGGCGCATTTGAGAATCCCCGCATTCAAGCCCTCAGCGCTTCGGGCGTTCCCGCGGGCGAAGGGTCGCTCGACGAGCATGGTCGTTGCGGCTTGGCAGTCTGGGGCGACGACCCTTCCACCGCCGAATGCGAGGGACTGCGGGAAGGCGAAGGCTTCAGTCTTTGGCTGAACGCTGATAGGATGGGCAGGACGGTCAGGATCGAAATCTCGAAAATTCTCAAAGGGGAGGGGCTGGTTTATAAAACCAACGCCTTTACGGCGGCGGAAGCGGCGATTCAGAAAGCCTTGCCGGCGGAATGCTACCTGGCGGAATCATATCCGAATCCTTTCAATCCCGCCACCCGCCTGACCTTCGGCTTGCCCGATGATGGTCTGGTCAAAGTGTCCGTCTATGACATGAACGGGCGTTTTGTGGCGGTGGTGGATGAAGGCTGCTGAACCGCCGGCGTCCACTCTGTTCTGTGGGACGCATCAGCGCAGCCAACGGGTGTGTATCTGGCGCGGCTCGAATGGAAAGGGCTGACGATTACGCGGAAGCTGCTGCTGGTGAGATGAAGTTGCAAGTTGGCGAGTTCTGAAATCCAAGTTTAGCGAGAAGTCGGCAGCGCGATGATGTAAATGAGTCTCACCGTGCCGGAGGGTGCCCTCATCCTGCACCTGAACGATTTACTGGTGCAGGATGAGGACATCCTGCACCGCATTATCGCTTTATAAGCCCCTGACTGCCTGACGCCGCCCAAGGAGTCGCATGACCTTTTTTCCCCTGAGCGGGGTTGAAACCTACTGGTGGCTGCCGTTGGCGGCCGGCTTTTTGGTGTCGGTGTTCTGCTCGCTGGGAGGCGTGTCGGGAGCGTTC
>CAZCEM010000409.1:0-2977 GCA_964497555.1 uncultured bacterium | reverse complement strand
CAGCGGCTATTTTCATCCTTTGTTGCGCGGCTCGCAGCATGACGGTTCCTTTGAACATTGAAAAATGCGCCGAAGGTGCATCATTCCAACGGAAGCTGAAATCCAGAGAATGCGCCGAAGGTGCATCATTCCAGCGGAAGCTGGAATCCAGAGGGATTTGGGGCTGGATTCCCGTTTGCACGGGAGATGACAACTAATGTCCAACAAATTCCGACCCCGAATGTGTTGGTTCCTTGATTCACTTCTTAAGTCAGGAGTTCACGATGAAGAGAAGCATTTGGTTCATTTCACTGGCGCTCGCGCTGACTGCCGGCGCGGCTTCTGCACAGGACAGTTCGGGGGTCAGCTTGGTCGGTGCGAACAGTGATGTTTACAACAGAACGCTGCGAAGCGTGGCTGTGTCCGGGGATTACGCCTTTATATGCGGCTACAGTTATTTCAGTGTTTTGGACGTATCCAACCCTGCTCAGATTCAATCAACGGGTCGATGCGATGGCATCAACTGCTCCTATGACGTCGAACTGAGCGGAGACGTCGCCTACCTTGCCGACCTGAGTGCGGGTATGAAGGTGATAGACGTCAGCGACCTGGAAAATCCCCAGTTGCTCGCCACATTTGACTTGAACGGGTATAATAACGGATATGCCAGCGCAGTTGCTTCCACCGGCGATTACACCTACCTTGCGGACTACCAGTTTCACATCATTGACACCTCGGACCCGTCCCGTCCCGAAATAGTGTCCACCTTTAATCCCGGCAATCAATGTTTGGGAGTGGCGGTCTCCGGCGACTATGCCTACGTGGTTGGTTCGGGCTACTTTAGCGTCTTGGATATCTCCAATCCAGCGAGGACGCATCAGGTGGCTACGGTAGGAATCCCCTACACCGGCCGCCGCGTTAAAGTTCAAGACAACCGTGCTTATGTCACCGAAACCCACCTGCAAGATAACAACTATCGCTCCAACCTCCGCATCTATGACGTCGCCGATGCGGAACACCCGCGCTTGCTCGGTGTTTTCGGTGAATTGGACCAAATGATTTGGGATGTCGCGGTTGCCGGCGATTTCGCTTATCTTGCAACAGCCGCCTATCTTCCTGCAGCCACCTATTTGCGAGTCATAGACGTTTCTGAGCCCGAAAATCCAGTGGAAGTCGGCTGGTATCGTGCCAGTGGCCGTGTAAGGGGAGTAGCCGTCGGGGAATCCTTCGTTTATGCGGCTCAGGACAACGGCTTGTTCGTCTATGACTGCTCCAACGCATTGGGTCGTCCCGACTTGGTCATCGCCGAAGAAGACCTGGCGCATGACTTCGGTCGGGTGGTAGCGGGACTGTCCGACTCGTGGGAGCTGCCGCTGAACAACGCCGGACATTTCCGCCTGACGGTCTCGGGGATGGAGGTCGATAATGACGCCTTCGTGCTCCGCACCGAATTGAGCCGCTGGCGCTGGCAGGAGGGATTCCCGCTGGGACAAGTCGCTCAGGACCGGCGCTTGGGCGGAGTGGAATTCATCGATGACCACTTCTTCGTAACCGGCGGCAACAACGGCGACATGGTCAACTGGGTCTATGTCTTCAACCGTGAGGGCGAGCTGGAACGCCGCTTTGAGCAGTTCGCCGAATCGCCCTGGGGGATGCGGGACTTGGCGTGGGACGGCGAGCTGCTGTGGGGCGCTGATGGCGACAGGATATATGGCTTCACTACCGATGGGGATTTAATAGTTGAATTCCAAGCCCCAATCGAAACCATTCGCTCGCTGGCTTGGGAACCAGCTCGGGAGATTCTTTGGCTGGCGGACCTGACCTCCCCCCTCTATGGCGTTGACCGTGAAGGCAATGTGGTTTTGGAGCTGGAGTACCCCGGCGCCCGTAACTACGGCATGGCTTGGCATCCGGAAGACCCCGACGGATTCAATCTTTACCTGCTGACCTGGAGCGTTGACCACCCCCGCTCGCTGCACAAGGTGAACGTCGCAAACGGTGAAGTGAGGCTGGTTCGAGAAGACCTCTCCTCGCGCATTGGTGAACGTTCCGGCGGGGGCTTGGCAGTCACCCGCGAACTTAATCCGCCTTGTTGGGATGTAATAGCCCTGATGGACGGCGCGCCGGACGCGGTGGAAGCCTGGCAGCTTACTGACTATTACGGTGGTGAAGAACTGGCGATAGACGCCGAAAGTGCGTCGTCGGTGAACGTGGACTTCCATCCTACGGAAGCGATTGAGTACGCGGGGAGTTTGCTGCTGTGCTCCGACGACCCGGACCAGCCGGAGATTGAGATTGCGCTCTGGGGCACAGGTTCTGAGAATCTCGCGCCGGAATGGGTTCAACTTCCGGACGCGATGGTCGTCTCTGCCGGCGAACTCATGGAATTTACGGTTAGCGGCAGCGACCCCGACCACAGCCCGCTGAGGATTTCCTTGCAGCGGGAAGGCGGGCTGCCCTATCGCGCCCGGTTGACTGACAACGGCGACGGCAGTGCGACGGTTATTTGGGAGACAACTTTACGGGACACAGGCGAATATGTCGCTGTTTTTATTCTCAGCGACGGCTTGGTGGAAGTTACCGGCGAGGTGCCCATTTCGGTGACTAATGAGCTGGAGGTTGAGGGTGTTCCGTCGGTTCCGGCTGAGTTTGCGTTGGGAACGCCGTATCCGAATCCGTTCAACGACCGTTTCCAATTGGAATTCAGTCTGCCCGAAAGCGGACTGACAGCTTGTGCGCTTCGCGTCCTCAATGGCAGCATAGTATTCCAGGAGAAGCGGCTTCTGTCCGCGGGAACACATAGAATGGCTGTCGCGCCCGGGAATCTGCCGTCGGGGATTTACTTGTTTGAACTGCGTTCATCCTCCGGAAGGGAATTGGTCAAGGTAGCGCATCTCAAGTAAGGAAGTTGGCAAGTTAGCAAGTTGGCAAGCTGGATGCCAGCTTGCGCTGCCAGGATGCGCTGACGGCGCGGTGGGGCTCGGAGGCCCGACCTACG
>CAZCEM010000408.1:0-2979 GCA_964497555.1 uncultured bacterium | reverse complement strand
TGTATTGACACACTACGTTATTAACTTAATACCGGCATGAATCGGAAACAGCTCCTTGAAATAATCTGCTGGCGTTCTTCCACCCAGCGATTGATGAGGACGGGCAAAGTTGTATTCCTGTTCCCATAGTTTCAACTGGTATTTCCGCTCTTCCGAGGAACCAAACCGGAAGCAATGAAACAATTCTTCATTATCCGTGCGGTGGCTCCGCTCGATGATCCCGTTTTGCCAAGGGCTGTGCGGTTTGCATTTCCCGTGCAGCCACCCTTGTTCTTTCAAATATCGTTCGAAGGCACACATCCGTTCGGGATGCGCCGTCAAACGCATCGTGAACTCGGGAGCATTATCGGTCCAGATTAAGAAAAAAAAGGTGGCAAATAATCCAATGCCCGACGAAATACTTCCAATACCGTTTCAGAGGTTCGATCCGATTGAATTTCGGAGTATTTCATGCGGCTCGCTAGATGGATTAGCGATACCTTATATTCCCGGCCGCTACCGCCTTCGATCGCCGGGAGGGTTTGGATGTCCATTTGAATCCGATGTTTCCCGACTGGGATGTGTTTTCGCTCCCGATGCGGTTTGGCAGCGGGGCGAGTCAACCCTTCGCTTTGCAATATCCGTAGCACCGAACCGCGATTGGCTTGGGGGAAAGTTGTCGAAAGCGCCGGTGCAATTGTGATTGGACCGCGGTTCGGATGCTCGGCGCGATAAGCCAGGATCGCGGCTCGATACTCACTGGTGATCTTGGTCGCATGATGGATTGGCGCCGAGGTCTTATCCAGCGGACACTCGGCCTTCGCCCATTTAATTACGGTCGGAATGGAAACGTGAAACTCTTGCGCGAGGGTCTTCAAAGGAACCCGCTCTTCAATACGTTTGCGTCGAAGTTCCTGACGTTGAAGCAAGGTCAACTTAGCGCGTGCATGCAAGTTCATTCTTCTCTCCTGAAAGACAAGAGAGAATATAGTATAAATAACCTAATGTGTCAATACACTTAATTCTTAATTCTTAATTCAACCCAGCCTTGCTCTTTCCCGGCTGAGAATCAGCATGAACGTAAATGCCGCGCCGTATGCCACCAGACTGACCATCAGAACCGCCGGGAAGCCCTGCCCCATCGCCAGCGCCACCGCCAGCGACGACGCCACCACGCTGGCCGCGCCGTTCAGCGCCCAGCACCAAGCCACCACGTTCGCTCCGGCGTTCCCCGCGACGGTGATCCCCGCCGGTAGCGGCATACCCATGAAGAACCCCAGCGGCATGACCAGCACCGCGGCAATCAGCGCCTTAAGCATTAGCGGCAGTTGAATCACCGCGTGAATCAGCGGCATCCCCAGCGTGATGTGAATAAGCAACCCTGCGAACACCGCGTTAAAGATGATTGGCAGCAGCTTCCGCCGTCGAGCCGCGTACTGTCTTCCCCAGTACATGCTTCCCAGCCCGCTGGAAATCAGCATCCCCGCCACCACCCCGCTGGCCGCGTAAGCCGGATGTTCCAGCAGCAGCATGAACCGCTGAATCAGCACCGACTCGATCATCAGATATGCCAGACCAATCGCTACGAAATAACCTAACAACCAGCCGCGACCGGGGAAGGTAGTCGATTCGCCTTTACGCTTCAAGGCTGCCGGCAGGATCAGCGTGATGAGGGTGGCGATCACCGACAAAGCCAACACCAGAATTAGGGTGTAGGTCGCGTAGTAGTTGAACTTCTGACCTTCCTTCAGATCAAACACCTTCATTATGTCCTTCATTTTCAACATGTTGAAAAAGAAGGGCTGGTCGTCGGTGGTGGGCTGCATGTTGTAGGTGTAGCGCTCGTAGAACCACTGTTTGTCAGGATTGTCGATAAGCACTCGAAAAAAGGGGTCTATCTTATTATCCGGTGTGTAAATCAGGTTGAATCCAAGATCATTCAGGTCAGCTTTGAATTGCGCGACCTCGTCGGCGGTGAACGGCTCGGTTTTGAACACCAGCGTAGCCAAGCTCTCATACATTCCCACCAGCACGCACTGCTCCGGGTGTTGAATCCCCTCCCGCCGAGCTGCTTCCAGAAATAACGACACCAGCCGCAGCGCCTGCCGCGGCGGACGGAAGAAGAACCGCGTGAAGCTCAGCATTCCCCCCGGCTTCAAGGCGTGGAAGTAATCCTGGAAGGCCTCGACGGTGTATAAGGTGTTTTCGGACAAGGCATACGCCCCGGCGACGGTCGAGGCCCAGGTGTCTATCATGGCAATTTGCACCAGGTCATAGTCGCCCGGATGCCGCCGCGCGAAAGCCCGCCCCTCCGACGCGTACCAATCGACCTTTGGATGCCGGTACAAGTAACCGTTGAAGTCCGCGAGCTGGTGATTCATGGCGTCGAATATCAACGGATTCACGTCCACTGCGTCAATGTGCCGTGCGTCGTACATCAGCCCCGTCAGCACGTCCCGCCCTCCGCCGCAGCCGATGACCAGCGTGTTGCCGTTCCCGTGCAGGCGGTGGGACAGCGAGGTCAGGTCGTTTTTCAGATAGTCGATGGGCGCGAGGTTCTGGCCGTCGAAGGGCAGCACCGGGCTGGCTGCGCCGTCGTCTATCATCAGGCTCAGGTGTTCCATCTTCGGCAGCGGGTACTTGGGCGAGGGACACCAGGTGTAAGCCGCGTCGGTGCCGGGCTTGAAGGGTATGGCCATGATGCGCGAAAAGCTGTTCCAGCGGTTGTACCTAATGTCGAGCGACTTCAGCGACAGGCCTTTGCTGAATTGGATTTGCAGCCAGCCGACGGAGGGGTTGGTGACGCCTAAGATCAAAGCCACCACAGCCAGGCTCCCCATCAGTTTCCAGCGCGGACCGGCAAAGAGCGCCGCGGAAGTCAATCCCAGAGCCATGATGTAGAAACCAATGGACTCCCCGCCGAACCAGTAGATGAAGGGCAGAATCAGCAGCGAACCCACCCCCGCGCCGACCAAATCCCAGGCATAGAGCGAACCGGCC
>CAZCEM010000407.1:0-2998 GCA_964497555.1 uncultured bacterium | reverse complement strand
TGTGGTTTCAAGAATCCGGGCCGGGTACAATTGAAAGATAAGGTGGATATTCAGCAGGAGCAATGTATATTTTAGGAAGTTTGAAAGTTTGAAAGTTTGAAAGTTCACCGAACACTGAGCATTATTAACTGTGAACTGTGTACTGTATACTGTGTACTGTCCACTGTGAACTGTGTACTGTCCACTGTCCACTGCCCACTGCCCACTGTTCACTCTCATCCTGCATTTCCGTTAAATCTGCTGTTTAATGCTTAAAATCGACTTCATCAGCGCTTTCACCCCCGCTCTGAACGGCGCCTATCCACGCTACCCCGACCTGCCGCGCCCACAACGGCTGCTCGAAATGGAAGACGCCTTCCGTAACGAGAAGGTCGAAGAAAAAGAGCTGCGCCGCGCCCAAGAACGCGCCGCCGTCGATATCATCGCTGAAGTCGTCGCTGCCGGAATCGAAGTCGCCGGCGATGGCCACGTCCGCTGGGATGACGACGCTTCGTTCCTGCTGTCCGCGATGAGAGGCTGGGAACGGCTCGTGCCGTCGCCTCACTCCGAGAACGTTCGCTACCGCGCCGTCGAGCCGATTCGCTGGGTCAGGCCTATAATGCTGGACGACTTCAACTTCATCCGCGAGCGAGCGCCCATCGAGATTCGTCCCGCCCTCACCGGGCCTATGACACTGGCGCTGCGAGCCGACCTGGGCGTCTATCCCGACGAAGGATCTTTGATGATGGATCTGGCGGCGGCTCTGAACCGCGAGCTGGAGGGGCTGGAGGCCGCCGGAGCTCGCTACCTGTTGGTGGAGGAGCCGCTGTTGACCGGACGCAAAGACCTGAAAGACGCCTTCTTCGAAGCTGCGGAAATCTTATGCCAAAACCTGACCGCCAATGTTATGCTGGCAACCTGGGGCGGGGACGTCATCGGGCTGGAGAAGGAACTGCGCGACAGCCCTTTCGCGGGCATCGGGCTGGACCTGCTCGACGGCGAAAACAACGAATTTCTGCTGAGCGGCTCGTTCGACTGGGGGGATAAAATCATCCAGTTGGGGCTGGTGTCAGCTGCCAATCCGGAGGTCGAGAAGGCGATGTCGATTGCGGTGCAGCTGGTGAATTATGCGCAGCATTTCAGCCCCACGCGGCTGTGGGCGGCGCCGAATCGAGGCTTCGAGTTTCTGCCGCGGGAGGTTATACAGCAGAAGATGAGCAGCCTGGCGCAGGGCGCGAACTGGGCACGGCGGGAGATGGCGCGGAGAGGGGGAGGGTAGAGTCAGAACGCAGAATGAAGAAACACCGTGCCGGGACGGAGCGATAAAAGATTAACATAGTTTCGCCGCGTAGATAAGCGTCCCGCTTGTCGCAAGCACATCAACCGAGATGGTTAACCAATGAATTTCATAATCTATTTTCAAAGGAAATATCCTTCTGGGCCTGCCCCTCCGCCACGAACTTAGGAGCCGCCTGATACTCGCCCCCCGGCGGAATCTTGAACAAATCCGGCTCATGCAATAGTTGCTCGATGGTCAATATCTGGATCCGCGGGTAGTCTCGGTTCATCACCTCCGAATGGTAATACCCCGCTGACGCAGCTTCGGTGCGCATCTCAGCAGTGGCTGGCTCCAGTGTGATGAACGTCCCCATCTCGGCTTTCTCCCGCTCCATCGCCCCTTTCAGGTCGCGCACCTGTGAGGAGGACACCTTGCCTGATTTGACCTGTATCAGACAGGAATTAACAGCCCGCCTCGGACCGTGAAGGAACGGCCGGAACCCATCGACACCGCGGTCCTGGCCCTTCTTAAGCTCGCCAAAGGAACGACCCCCGATCAGTCCCAGCGCCCAGTATTGAAACTGATAACGGTTTTCCGCTGCCAGCGCCCGGGCTTCCTGCAGGGTTGTTGGCTCGCCTATTACTTTATATTTGTGAGGGGACAAGTCGAAGCGCGTTGCCAAGCGGCTCTTGATGAGGTCGATAGCCAGATGGGTGATGTCGATGCCGATCCACCGCCGCTCCGGAAGCTGGGGATTCTCCTGGTTCAGGGTGATCACCGCATCGATGGTGGTTCCGCAGCCGCAGAAGGGATCCAGCACCACGCCGCCGGGAATCGAGCCGATCCCCACCAACCGCTTCAGTAGCTTCACCGGCTTCTGAGTGTTGTAGCCCAGGGACTCCTTCTCGCTGCTGGTCAACTTATCGATGTCGAACACGTCGTCCAGCGGTTTTCCATACGCCATCGCGTCTTCAATATAGCGCTTCACCCGCCGCCCGCCACCGGCGTCCGACATCACGTATTCCCGTCCATTCTCATCGGTGAATAATTTCTGTCGTCGTTTCCGAAGATACTCCTCGTTAGAGGACCATTCTGAGGCGGGATAATTGAAAACCGCTTTAGCCCTCTTTCGATAGAAAAGGATAATATCGTGTCTCGACTCTATCCGGGACGCCAGCTTCTTATTCCAGCCGGTGTAATGCCAAATTATTTCGTTGCAGAAGTTGCGCACTCCGAAGACGCCGTCCAGCACCAGCTTCAGGTAGTGGCTGGCGGTCGGGTCGCAGTGCAGGAAGAGATTGCCAGTAGGTTTCAGGATGCGATGAAGCTCGACCAATCGCACCGACATCTGGACGATGTACGCCAGCATCGGCGAGTAGCCGAGGAACTGGTGGAGGGCGTTTATCAGCCCGATCGCCGGCTGGGGAACATGGGGCAGGTTATAGACTAGATCGTGCAGCGCCTTCGCCGCGGAGTCATCCCAGCGCCAGGTGTCTTCGAAAGCCTTGATCTGCGCGGAAGAACCTCCGCCGGTGGGTTCGCGGAAGAACACGTTGTAGCTGCGGTTGGAGTTGAACGGCGGATCCAGGTAAATCAGATCTACCGATTCGGAGGGGAAATAATCCCGATTGCGCAGGAAGTCGAGATTATCTCCGAAGTAAAGCCGGTTGGTTTCGAGCATGGTTCCTTAGAGTTAATCCAGCAGAGCCCGACTCTTTAAGATACAGCAGTGGTCGGGCT
>CAZCEM010000406.1:0-3000 GCA_964497555.1 uncultured bacterium | reverse complement strand
GGTCGGGCTCGGAGGCCCGACCTACGCGTCGCAGGCACTATTTTCTGGGAAATGAAAACTAATGTCCAATAGATTCTGTCCCCAATAATAATCTCGCTTTAGGAAACAAGTTAAGTTCTTTTCGCCGGATTGGGGAGTCACAAAGTTTGAGATAAATGTTCAATCTACAAGAGAAAATCCTGTTGCTGCCGGGTATCCTGCTGGCTTTGACGGTGCATGAATACTGCCATGGGCTGGCAGCCTTCCGGCTTGGCGACCCCACCGCCCGCGACCGGGGGCGGCTGACGTTGAATCCGTTGGCGCACCTCGATCCCATCGGCACCATCCTGTTGTTTTTGTTTTACTTCGGCTGGGCGAAGCCGGTGCCGATCAATCCCTACAACTTCCGAGGCAACATCCGCCAGGGGCTGATCTGGGTTTCGTTTGCGGGACCAGCGTCGAACGTGGCGCTGGCGTTTGCATTGGGTTTAGTTTTTCGCGGCTTGTATCTAACGGGTCTAATCCCGCCGGGCGGTTATCTCTTCGAGGTGCTGGTGTTAGGGATTTTCATCAACCTGATGCTGGCGTTCTTTAACCTGGTTCCCATTCCGCCGCTGGATGGATCCAAGATTGTGGAGGGACTGCTGCCCGTGCGGTATCTCGCCGCCTGGGCAAATTTTGAACGATACGGATTCTTCATCCTGATTGGGATTATCCTGTTAGGACGTTATACGGGGATATCCATCTTCGGCTCGACAATTATCCCCTTAGCACGGCTGATATTCCGATTATTCGCGGGATTAAACTTTAGAATCTGACGTCCATGTTCTTCGGTAAACCGCTCAAACCACGCCGGTTCGAGTTCATACCCACTCACCGGCGGAAGCAAGACCAGCCGCGCTGCATTCAATTCCGCCGCATCTGCTATTACGACGCCAAAGACGAAGCGCGGCTGCCGGTGAAGTACATCATCTTTCTATTGCTGATTCTAGCGCTGTTCTTATACCTGGGCGGACCGCGGCAGGTGATGCGTCCGCTCGAAATCACCGCTGAAGACGCAGCGGGGACTGGCGAGCCAACTGATTCGTTAAGAGACGCACATAATGATTCAGCATTCTTGACATATTAGAATACAATCCCTGTTTGTGTTATCTTCTTTAGATACTGTTAAAAGTTTAGTTCCAATGCCCGGATGAACGATAAATCGCGACCCCCTTCCGCTGTTCGCGTCGTGAAAGGCGTCAAGGGCGGATATAATCCTCAGCGCTGCGTTCAGCCGGATTCGTCTGGAGGCGGATCCGCGAAACCTGACCGTCAGCCGCTAACAACTGAGGATTACGCTCGAGGCGTGCTTAACCGTGACAGCGCCGTGCTGGGCCGAGCCGTAACCTTAATAGAGTCCAACGCTGCGAACCACCAACGGCAGGCGCAGGAGCTGTTGCAGCGGATCCAGCCGCATACCGGCAAATCGATTCGAGTGGCGGTGTCGGGGCCTCCCGGTGCCGGGAAGAGCGTCCTGATTGAGGCTTTGGGCGGCTTCCTCACCGCCCGCGGGCGCCATGTCGCCGTCATGGCGGTGGATCCGTCCTCCAGTCTCACCCGCGGCAGCATTCTTGCTGATAAAACCCGCATGGCGCGCCTTTCGCAGGATCCCCGCGCCTTTATCCGCCCCGTTCCTACCGGCGGAACGCTGGGGGGTGTGGCTCGCAAAACCCGCGAAACCATGTTGCTTTTTGAAGCCGCCGGTTATGACGTCATCCTGCTGGAGACGGTCGGCGCGGGGCAGAGCGAAATCGCCGCTCGCTCGATGGTCGATTTCTTTCTGTTGGTGCTGGTGGCCGGGGCGGGGGATGAGCTGCAGGGATTGAAAAAAGGCGCGATGGAGATAGCCGACGCGGTGGTCATCAACAAAGCTGACGGCGATAACGTCCCCGCCGCGCAGCTGGCGCGCTCGGAATGCGAATCGGCGCTGCATTATCTGGCGCGCGGGGAGGGCTGGCATCCCCCAGTCCTGACAGCTTCAGCTTTGGAAGGGCGCGGCGTTGGGGAAATTTGGTCGCAGGTGGAACGATTCCAGCGGGAATCGCAAGCTGGCGGATCCTGGGATCAGCGGCGGCGGGAGCAAGCCCGTGAGTGGCTGCGGGAGATGCTGGACCAGCGGATCCGCGAGCGATTTTACCGCCACCGCCGGGTGAAAGACCTGCTTCCCACCCTTGAACAGCAAATTCAGACCGGATCCTGCACCGTTACGCAAGCCGTGTGGGAAATTCTGCGGTTATGGGAGGAGAATCCGTCGGAAGTGGATGAAAATTAGCCGCTGAAGGTCGAATCGCCGCTCTGAATCCTCGATTTGGGTGAATTTACTCACTCATTTTCAATTTCGAACCCTTAAAATTCGCTTGAACGAGTGAATTTTAACACATGTTGCCTATCGATTCAAAAAAAGGAATAAATTTCTGCTTTTTCCCTTGACAGCGTTGAAGAGAGAACTTATATTCGACGTGAACAATTCTTCAAACGCCCCATTCTCGCCGTTCCCGTCAATTCCCTAAGGAGGACCAATGAACAAGGCTGATCTGGTTCACGCCATCGCCGAGGAAGCTCGCGTCAAAAAGAGCGACGCAGAGGCCATGCTGAAAGCCTTCACTGATGTAATCATGAAGGCGGTCGCCACGGGCGACAAGGTCTCGCTGGTCGGATTTGGCAGCTTCCACAGCATCACCCGTCAAGCTCGTCCCGGTCGTAATCCGGCCTCCGGCGCCAAGATTACCATCCCATCCAAGACTGTGCCCAAATTCACGCCCGGAAAGGAATTCCGCGATCTGCTGAATTGATAACGTGTCGGGTTCTTTCTGAAGGGAAGGCTTAAAACCTTCCCTTTTTTTTCACGTGAAGAACGACAAATGGTTGCCGCGTAGGTCGGGCTTCCAGCCCGACATGCAGCAGCGCGGGACTCCGTACCCGCTCATCGTTTGATTCACAGCAGATGAAGCAGATTAAGCAGATTGAGGAACAGAAGGC
>CAZCEM010000405.1:2547-3019 GCA_964497555.1 uncultured bacterium | reverse complement strand
TGCCAGAGCCGCGACTGCGTCCCGGCTTGCCCTAAGGAGATGTTCGCCGTCGAGCCGGACGACTACGACGACGAGGCGGCACTGATAAAAGCGCCCTTCCGCCACAAGATCAAGTACGAATGCGCGCCGTGCAAGCCGGTGTCCAACCGCCCGCCGCTGCCCTGCGTAGCGGCGTGCCCCGTCGGCGCCATCACCCATTCCTGGTAGGCTGGAGTCATGTCTGAAGTGCGGATCATAATCGACGGGAGGAATCTCGCCGTCCCCGCCGGGCTGTCGGTGCGTAAAGCTGCTCTGAAGAACGGCATCTATATCCCCGGCTTGTGCAGCCATCCAGAACTGAACTCGTTCCTGCCCTTCGCTTGGTCGGAGCGAATCTGGCAAGGCGTGAACGAGTTCGTCCACGACGGCGCGGTCGAGCGCGAGGATGATTTCCCCCACTGCGACCTGTGTCTGGTGTCAATCGACGGTGGTC
>CAZCEM010000405.1:0-2537 GCA_964497555.1 uncultured bacterium | reverse complement strand
CCCGGGTGGAAGACGGACTGAACGTCGTCACCCAGTCCCCCGAACTGACCGCCGCCCGCCGCGAGAGCCTCAAGCGCATGCTGGCGCGCCACCCGCACGCCTGCCTGACCTGCGCGCAAAGGGAAGGCTGCGACCGCTTACAGTGCAGCATGAGCGTCCCGGTCGAACAGCGCTGCTGCGAGCTGCTGGGCAAATGCGAGATTGGCAAGGTCGCCGAATATATCGGCATCCCGCCCGACACTCCCGCCTACAAGCCCGAATCCCGTGCGAATATCACCAACGAGCCCCTGATCCGCCGCAACTATGAGCTGTGCATAAGCTGCCTCCGCTGTGTGCGGGTCTGTCGCGACGTTCGCGGCGTCGATGTGTTAGGCGCGGTGTCAGTAGGGGGTAAGGTCTTCGTTGGAACTAACGCCGGACCGACATTGCCGGAATCTCTGTGCCGCTTCTGTGGCGCCTGTGTAGAGATTTGCCCCACCGGCGCCTTGCTGGACCAACCCGGCGCCGCAGTGCTGATTGACGGACTAGCGTCCTGCGTGGCCAAATGCCCCTTGGGGATGGACGTGCCCGGCTATCTTGAATTGATCGCCCAAGGTCTGGAATACGAGGCTTTGGAGCTGATTCGCCAGCGCGCCATTCTGCCGGGCGTCTTGGGCTACGCTTGCTTCCACCCCTGCGAAGACGCCTGCCGTCGAGCCGGGCTGGACACACCGATCTCCATCTGCGCCCTCAAGCGATATGCCTCGGACATGGCGGGGGATCAACCAGCGCAAATCCGCAAGGCTCAACAGTCAGGCAAGCGCATTGCCGTCATCGGCGGTGGCCCCGCAGGACTGGCCGCGGCAGCGGAAGCACTCCGCCGGGGGCACGAAGTGACCGTCTTCGAGCGCGAAGCCAGGCTGGGCGGCATGTTGCGCCAGACCATCCCCGGCTTCCGGCTGCCCGAGTCCATCATCGACCGCGACCTGCAGTACCTGTTCGACCTGGGCGTGCAAGTTAGACCAGAAGTTTGCTTCGGTAAGGATTTTCAAGTAAAAGACCTGACCGCAGAAGGTTTCGACGCGGTCATCGTAGCCGTGGGCTTGAGCGAGCCGATGACCCTCGGTGTGCCTGGCGAGGAACTGGCGAATGTCACCACCGGGCTGGAGTTTTTACGACAAGCCCGTCGCAGCGAAATCGACCGTCTGGACGGCGAGGTTATCGTTATCGGCGGCGGTAATGTTGCCGTCGATGCCGCCATGACCGCCGCACGGCTGGGCGCAAAATCCGTGACCATGATCTGCCTCGAAGCTGCTGGTCAGATGCCCGCTTACGCCGAGGAGTTGCAAGCGTCTATCGAAGAAGGTGTTTCCATCATGAACGGCTGGGGTGTGCGGGAAATTACTGGCGTGGGGCGGTTCCAAGCTGTCGAGTTGAAGAAATGCACCCGAGTCTTCGACGAGCGCGGCAAATTCAACCCTGCTTACGACGATGCGGTTCGGGATCGAGTAACCGGCAATCACCTTATCGTCGCTATCGGCCAGAAGCTCGATCCCATCCTCAAAACTGCGCTGGCAGATGAACGGGATGTATTTTGGGCCGGGGATGCTTCGACAGGTCCCAGCTCCATCGTTAAAGCCATGGCTGGCGGCGTGCGGGCTGCCCGTGAAGCCGACCGCTATCTCGGCGGCTTCGACGCCCCGGAAGCCGTTAAATTCCCCACCGGCAATAAGCGCCTCGGACGCGATCCCGAATTCCATCACACCCTCCGGGCTGAGGTCGATCATCTCCCACCCGCGGAGCGAATTCGCTCTTTCGACGTCTTCACCTCGACCCTGACCACTGACCTGGCCCGAGTCGAAGCCGGGCGGTGCCTGCGCTGCGACCTCCGCGCGGGGATGCTGAAATCACCCCTGCCGCCGGATTTATGGAAAACCTTTGCTGCGTCGCTGTCCGAGCAGATTCCCGGCGTTGAAGGTGTGTTAATAATGGCTGATGAAACCAAGAAGGTCTGCAAGATCATGGGCTCGGCGGATTTGAAAAGCGCCTTTGAAGGGCTGATGGATGAAGGATTCCAAGCCGCCTTCTGCCGTTGGGAGATTGACTCGATGTACACCAAACGCGAGAGCGAGCTGATCCAGGCCCATCTGCAAGCCTACGGCGAGCTGCCCGGCGGGGATGAAATGGATGATTTGTTTTAAGCCATGGATGACAATCCAAAGATAATTGGTGTTCCCGTTAAAGAAGGCTGGGAGTTCCGCTTCTTCGGCAGCGAGCCGCGCCTGTCGGAAGTAGTCGCGCTTTACGAAGAGCTGGGCTTTCAAACAACGGTCGTCAAAGCCTCACCCGACAACTGCGACGGCTGCGCCGAATGCTTCACCGACCTGAACAACCCGGTGATGATTGTCTATACCCGGCGAATGGACTCTGGTCCATCCCGTCCAGAATGTCCAGTTCGTCCATTGATACCAATTAGCTTTCAAACAGTCATTATTCAGTAAAACAACCCCCCTGCCCCCCTTCAATAGAAGGGGGGTAACTCAAATGCTGGACTTGAT
>CAZCEM010000404.1:0-3020 GCA_964497555.1 uncultured bacterium | reverse complement strand
GAAAGGGGCAGTTTTCTGGGAAATGACAGCGAGGAGGAGTTCAAACCAAAAAACAACAGCAAACAGCAAAAAAGATTGGGAGTTTTTCAGCAGATCCTACGTAGTATCCATTGCGCGGACTCCTTTGTCAGTTCATTAATGAGAGACGGCTCTTCAGTTCCTCCAGGCTGATCGAATCCTCATCTTATCTTTAAAGATAGTCGTCGCATCGAGCCTTGTCAAGCCTCCCTTTTCTTCAACAAACTCGCGGTCAGCTTCTCCAGCGTCTGGGTTGCGTTATCTCTTACACATCCAACGGATCCACGTCCACTCCATAATAGATCTCTCGCTTGAAGTGTTTCCCCCGCGCCTCATCGACACAAGCCTTCAGCGTCTTCTTGGCTTCGATTACCTCCTTCGTGACCAGCGCGGGGAACTTCAGCAGTATCTGCCGTCGAAAGACGCTCTCCATCCGCTCCACCGGCGGCGGCACGGGGCCTAAGACTTTGGCGGACTTCACCCGTTCCTCGATGGCAGCCTTGAGTTGCGCCGCTGCTGCTTCGACCTCGTCCTGCCGCGGTCCGCGCATCCTCACCACCACCAGCCTCCCGAAGGGCGGGTATCCCAAGGGATGACGCGCCGCTACCTCGGACCGGAACATGGCAGCATAATCATGCTGCCGCGCCCAGCCCAGCAGCGTTTCGCCCGGCTGCCACGCCTGAATCACCACCTCGCCCTTGACCGTCCGCCCCGCGCGTCCGGAGGCTTGCACCATCAGCCGGAAAGCCCGCTCGACCGCCCGGAAGTCGGGCCAGCACCACTCGGCATCCGCCGACAGGATGCCCACCAGCGTCACGCCGGGGAAGTCATGTCCCTTCGCGACCATCTTCGTGCCCAGCAGCACGTCGAACTCCCGCCGTGCAAACCGTCGCAGGATGTCTTGATGCGCGCCTCTCTCGCGGGTGGTGTCTAGATCCATCCGAATCACCCGCGCGGTCGGTAAGCGCATCTGCAATTCTCGTTCGACCCGCTGCGAGCCGATGCCGCCGTAACGCAATCGCTGCTTGCCGCAGGCGGGGCAGACGTCGAAGGCCTTCTGAGTGTGCCCGCAGTAATGACACAGCAGTTTCTGCCCTTCGCGGTGGTAGCGCAGGGTAACGTCGCAGTTGGGGCATTGCGCCATGCTGCCGCAGTCAGGGCAGCGAATCCAGATAGAGAAGCCCCGCCGGTTGATGAGCAGAATAGTTTGTTCCTTGCGCTCCAGCCGGTCGCGGACGGCGTTCAGCAATCGAGGGCTGAAGATGTTGTCCTCCTTGCCCAAGCCCCACTTCACCAGCGACACCTTTGGCATACCGCCCTCGCTGAAACGGGTTGTCAGCTCCAGCAGGCGGTACTTGCCGGTCTTGGCACGGTAATAGGATGCCACATCCGGCGTCGCTGAGCCAATCAGCGCTGCTGCGCCGTTCAGCCGCGCCCGGTACAGCGCCGTGTCGCGGCCGTGGTAGCGTGGATCAGGGTCATACTGCTTGTAGCTTTCGTCGTGTTCCTCATCGACAATCACCAGTCCCAGATCACTCAAGGGCGCGAACACCGCCGACCGCGGCCCGATGACTATTCTTGCGGCGCCGGCGCGAATCCGCAGCCAGGCGTCTCGGCGCTCGGTCTCGCTCATGCCGCTGTGGGTCAGGATAACCTGCTCGCCGAATCGCGCCCGGAAGCGCCCCATCAACTGCGGCGTCAGGGAAATCTCCGGCGCCAGCATCAGAGCAGTCTTGCCGCTTTCAAGAGCCCGCCGGACCGCTTCCAGATAGACCACCGTCTTGCCGCTGCCGGTTACGCCGTGCAGCAGGAAGGGTCGGGAGTCGCCCGCGTCCATCGCGGCGGACAGCTTTTCGATGATGGCGGTCTGCGCTTCAGAGAGGGTGATATCGCCAATGACGGTTTCAGACAGGCCCAACTGCGCCAGGCTGGCGATGTCGATGGGGATTTCCTCCGCCGCCACCCAACCGCGCTTGACCAAGCGGCGGAAAGGTTCAGCCATACCGGGCTGCTTCTTCGCCAGTTTGAGGGATTTTACTGCGCCTTTGTGCTCGCGCAGAATTTCAATCACCAGCCGCAGTTTGCGCGCATTGACAGGCAGAGCCTGCAGGGCTTCATCATACGACTCGGAGGCTATCCAGGTCCAGCGGGTTTGAGTGCGGGGATTCTTGAGAGGCGGGATTTCCTCGACGACCTCGATCCAGTTGCGGTGCTGCAACCGTCGAAGCTGGTCAACACCATCGGCGAACCGTCGCTGAATCTGCCGCAGGGACAGGGCTTCGCGCCGGAGAGCGGCAAGCACACCTTCAGCAGAGGCGTCGTCCACGCGACCGAAGAGGTCGGCGGGGAGATTGCCGCGCAGACGATAGCGCCAGGTGGTCTGGAATTTGATATTGCCGGGGAGGGCGGCTTGCAGGACTTCGCCCCATTCGCAGAGGTAGTATTCAGCCATCCAGTGCGTCAGGTCCAGCATCTCCCGGTTGAACAGAGGCGTCTCGTCCACCGCTTCCTTCAAGGGGCGGAGTTCGGCGGCGGGGGCTTCGGTGGGGAAGCCGGTCAGGAAGCCCACTCGCACACGCGGACCGAAGGGCGCGCGCACCCGCACACCTGCCGAGAGCATAGGAGCATCGGGCGGCGGCAGGTAGGTGTAAGGTCCGTAGGGGGATTCCGGAAAGTGAACCTCCAGCAGAATCTGGTCGGGGCTGGTGTCCATGGATTCTCACGAAAAACGCTAAGACACAATATTAATGGGTGCAAAATCATTTGGTCATTCGTTGTCATTTCCCAGAAAATAGCCCTTTCAAAGCGCGTAGGTCGGGCCTCCGAGCCCGACCACCAGTGTGCCGCAGGGCGTCCACAACCTACGGCTGAGGCGATTTTCATCCTTCGTGGTGGGGCAGCCACCATGACAATTCCCGCGAAAGCGGAAAGCCAGATTTAAATTAAATGGATTCCAGCTTCCGCTGGAATGATGCGTCTTCGACGCATTTTTTCAATGTTCA
>CAZCEM010000403.1:0-3021 GCA_964497555.1 uncultured bacterium | reverse complement strand
GGTTGGATGCTCGTGGGTGTCGAGGATTGTTATCCGGTTGTCCTCGCCGGTGTCGTTTCCGGAAAGCATCAAATGGTATGCACTTTCACCGCTGCCGGAATTGATAATTGACGCTGTGACGCCCGGATTATCCTCGTCGCTGTTAATAAGATTGACTAATCCGCGCAGCGTGGTGCCGCTGGGCACATTAAACGTTAGGACCTCTTCCCCGTACTGCAGGGAAAAGGACTGGTCATTGCCGGAAGTGTTTATCGGCGTGGTGTCTTCGTCCACCCATCCGTTCAAATGCACCAGCACATGGTTCTTGGCAAGCTGGTTTATCACGACCTCATGGCTGCCGGGGATCGCTTGGTCGTCCGCATCGACTGTAATCAAATCGGCGTCGCTTGACGATACCGTGTGAACCAAAAAATCCGACATCGTCGCCATTTCCTCCGCCGCCGCATTGACCTCGCCGAGCTTGGTTTCAATCGAGTTCCAATGGGTCAACTGGGTTTGGTAGGTGGTGATGCGGGATTCAATGGTAACCAGAGGCTGGCGGGCGACCTGCATGAGCATATCGACCATCTCGCCCCATTGGATTCCTGAGTTCAGTCCGGCTACGGTGCTGACTGCCATCGAATCATGACCTTCTATATATCAGTGCGACCGACATTCTTGTCGTTCGTATAGGAACTCCCGCTGATGACAGACAGGAACTTGCGCTGCCTGTTTAGAACCTTCGCAGAAAATTACAGGAGGCAAAACGGACAACTGTCAGCCTTAAAGACAGAAAAGGGTCGAGCGGGGCGGCCGGCACCGCCCCGCTTTACCTTTGTCGCTCCGCGGTCAATTCCGATTTACTTACCCGATCAATCCAGCAATGGTCTGGGGCGTCATATTCGCCTGTGACAACATCGAAACGCCCGAACGCATCAGTATCTGCGCCCGCACGAACTTCGACATCTCTTCAGCGATATCGGCGTCCCGAATGGTTGACTCTGAACGAGTCGCATTTTCCTTCGACGTCTGCAGATTCAGAATCGTGTTCTGCAAACGCTCAATGTAGGAACCGAGCTTCGTCCGTTCGGTGTCTTTGGACTTGATAGCCAGATCCAAAGAGTCGATGGCGGCTTGCGCCGACGCGGTTGACGTCAGCACCGTGTCCGCCAATCCCATGGCCGAAGCGGTCATCTCATTGATGTTGATGTAGTAATAGTCTTCATTTTCCACATTATTCTCGCCGATGTGGAATTTGAGGCTATCACTCGCATAGGTTCCATCGAGCAGATTCAGCGTGTTGTAGTTTGTGACTTCCGCGATTCGCGTGATCTCGCTCTTGAGCTGCTGGAACTCAACATCGACAATCGCTCGGTCATCGCTTGTCAAAACGCCGTTAGACGCTTGAACCGCCAAAGCCCGCATGCGAACGAGTTTCTCGTCGATGACGCTCAACGCGCCTTCTGCGGTCTCGAGCATGTTCACATTGTAGTTCGCGTTCCGCTCCGCCTCGACCATACCGCCGATTTGGGCGCGGAACTTCTCGGACACTGCCAAACCTGCCGGATCCTCCCAAGCGCCATTGATGCGCAGCCCGGACGACAACCGCGTTACGGCGCTGTCCAGGTCTTTCTGCGTAATCCCAATGTTCCGCTGAGCAGTGAGCGACAGAATGTTTTGATTGATCCGCGTGCTCATTAGTACACACCTCCAGTATCGTGAATTCCCCTTGCACCTTTATTATCGACGGATCCGGGGAAAAACTTTAGCCTGAAGACAAACAGCAGGCCGACTTTTCCCTGGTGACCGGCAATCTCTCTTCTTTTATCGGATTGTCGGTTGAGGAACTTAAGGAATTCTTAAACCGGATGCGTTTCAGAGGCCAAATGCAAGGGGAATTCAACACTGCCGGAGTATTGAAACCTAATGGCCGCCGCGAACCTCACGCGGATAATTCAAAGATCATCGGACGCCTGCGACCCGCAGCGTAAGATGCCACCGCCGCCCGCCCGTTGTTAACCTTCTGCAGAATGCACGCCAGATTAGCTTGCCGCTCCTTTAACAGTTGAGTGGTTTCACTCTGAATCCGGCGGATTTCTTCCATGATTTCCAAAACCGCCTTGGTCTCCACGGCTTCGAGACAACCTTGTCGAGCTTCGCGCGTCACCCGCCGCAACGACGGCATCAGGCATCCAAAACGCCTTCCCAGCTCAACAGCTTCGTCATAATCACCCCGCTCGACCGCCTGAGACTGCATAATGATTAATGCCAATTGAGCTTTGATAAAATCCAATCGGCCGTTTCGGTCAGTTTCTGGCATCGTAAGCTTTCCGTACCTGCGCCAAAAGGGCGCGACGGTTTTCTAAATGCGGATTCAACTCATATTCAACAAGATCCGCCAGCTTTATCCAATCCTGTTGCTGCTGAGCGGTGAACATAGCCTTGAGCACCTCATCGAGACGGTTGATGCGCTCCTGCATGCTGGCTTCGTCATTGGCATAATCCACCGTCGGTTCAACGGACAGGTTTTTCAGCACTCGCTGAGTGGTGAAGGACACAATGTAAATGCCGTCCAGCGCCTGGGCGAAGATATCCAGCGCCTTCAGGTCTTCGCCCACCCGGAACAAGTATGCCAGACGCTCCAACTCGCTGGTGAGATCCCCGATGAAGTCGTCGAGGGAGTCCAGAGTCTCTCGGGCCAGGGCCGCCAGGTCGCCGGTCTCGACGGCTACGAGGCTGATTTCGGACGCCGTCAAACCCAGATAGGGGCTCCAGTCGATGCCGGTGATGTCTTCACCGTTGAGTTTAATCCTCCGTATGGCGGATCCGGGGGTAAGGGCGTCTTTGTTGACCGCCTGCATCACCGCCGCGAAGGGCGTGGCTTCCGGGAGGTCCAGGAGTTTTTCCCGGTCGTTGATAGTAACTCTCATTGTTTATGTATCCTTAAAGGTTAAACAACTTCTGATGGTCGAGCAGTCATCTTGATATTATTAAGGGGTGCATTTAATTCTGAACATAGTGCTTAACGGCACGGTCGCATCA
>CAZCEM010000402.1:0-3029 GCA_964497555.1 uncultured bacterium | reverse complement strand
ATCTATTGGACATTAGTTGTCATTCCCGCGCAAGCGGGAATCCAGCCCCAAATCCTTCTGGATTCCAGCTTTCGCTGGAATGATGCGTCTTCGACGCATTACATCCTTTGTAAAAAAGAAAATGCACCCCTTAATAATGGCGATGGAAAAAAATTTCCTCAGGCGCAGTTATTGCCCCTCGGAAGACGGCTGAAGCCCATAAAAACCGCGCTTTTCTGCCGCTTTTGTTGTCAGCTTAGATTAACGCAAACGGTGTTCCAACCAGGCTTCAAGTTTAGCGGAAGGGGATTCACAGCGGATTAAACGGATTAAGCGGAGGATAAAGCTGTGGAATTTTTATCCGCAATGCGTCATACCAGCGAAAGCCGGTATCCAGATAAGTACTTGTTTTTTCAAATACATAACTCTTATTCTGGACTCCGGCTTTCGCCGGAGCGCCGCGACGGAAAGCTTAAATGCTGCCATGGTCAGCCTCTTTTGCTGACTAACAACCATACAGGGACACCACCATCTGTTTAATCCGCTGTGAAATAGGCAGCGGTCGGGCTCAGAGGCCCGACCTACGCGGGAGGGAGATTTTCAGCCAAACGAGAATCGGCGCGTTTCCGCGCCGATTCTCTATCGAACCGCTTGTCCAACGTTAGCTTACGGAACGTCCATGCTGCCGTTGGTGATGTTCACATCAATCTCTTGCACGCGCACGTCGTAGGCTTTGGTGAGTTCGGGTACAAAGTTTATAGGGCAGGAGCCCTGATGAATGGCAGTGAGGTAGATGAAGGCGAAATCGCCGCCGCCGTCAGCGTTGGTGCCCACCTGGACGTTGCCGGAATAAATTATGTGCCAGTTCATATCGAGGCGGACTTCGCCCGGCGTCAACCGAGGACGGAAGAAGTCGGGAAGATTATCGAGGAAGAAAGGTCCGCCCTTGACACTGTCAACCCGCACGATGTCCGCGCGGTAGGTGAGGGTGATGCCCAATCCCGCGAGATCTACAGCATCGGAAACGCGCAGCGGGTAAGCCATCCGCGCGTTTAAGTTCAAAGTCGTATCGGGCGCGGACAATCGGATAATGTTGGTGGTGGTGAAATTCAAAGTATCCGAGAACCGCATATAGCCATAATTATCCTGCGACGACACCCGAAAATAGTACACGGTGTTCGGCTGCAGACGTTTAAGACCAACCACGTGGACTTCTTTACTCTCGATGACGACCTTGGAGGAATCGAGCCGCGTCGAATCGACGCCCCAGATAATCCGGGAGTCGGTGCGGTCGTTGGTGGTCCAGGAGACGCTGGCGGTGGAGTTGGTAACATAATCAACCCGCACGGTGCGGATGGTGGAATCTTCCGGCGCGCCCAGAGTGCGGAAGGTGAGGATTTCCGATTCGGCCCGGTAGCCGCTCTCGTTGACCGCTGCTACCTTATAATAGTATATCATCCCCTGCTCCAGACCGGTTACATCGGCGGCGTGGTCGATGAGCACAGCGGCGTCCACGAGCGAATCGACGAGTGCGTCATGGCGCTGCCCCCACAGAATGCGGGAATCCGCCGGCACGTCGGTCTTCCAGCTTACAACCACGCTGCTGATAGTCTGGCTGCCGACGCTGATGTTGCTGATGACCGGCGCGCGGGGCATGTCGGAGGTATCGGGCGTCTGGAAGGTGAGCATGTCGGTTGTTTTACGCAGGGAATCTATCGTCCAGGCTGTGATGCGGTAATGGTAATTGGAGTTGTTAGCTAAGGAGGGGAGATCGATGTTATGCAGGCGCACATACGTGGCTGTGTCAGCAGCCGTGCGTCGCAGGTTCGTGGGATTGGGGTCATAAGCCGCCGTAGCTTTGGAGGGGAAATTGGTCTGAAACGACAGCCGTCCTAATATCTGTGAGCCTCGCAGCCAGGTGTCCACGTTGACGTCGGAAATCTCCAACTGGTCCGTCGGTTCCGGACTGCTCGGAGCTGGGCTGTCCTCCTTCTTGCAGGCGCTGAACAGCAGCAGCAAGCACAATCCGCCCCGCGCGAACACCAGTGCAATTGTCTTTTGCATAAGATATCCCAAACTGTTGAGTGGATCAGTTGGTTCTGATCACGTTGAATAGAATGTCCCGGCCCGCCTGCAAACGCCAGGTGCCGTTTATGGAGCGGTTGCCGTCAAAAACGCCGATAAGGTCCGAGCCTAATCGCCCGGTGGAGGTGAAATTGTCGTCGTTGTAGGTAATGGGGCCGTAAATCGGCAGGTTTCTCACCTTCAGTTCACCGGACTGGATGTAATGGGCATAGAAATCGAGGATCCGGTCGTAGGAAATGCGGAAGGAAATCGCCAAACCTTCGGACGTGGTGCCGGAGTAAGTTCCATTGGGCGGGATTCGGACGTCGATGGACAACAGGAGTATCGCCGCAGGATTGCCGCCGTCCGACCGAAAGACAATCGAATCGACGTAGGAACCCGTATCATTGCCGAAAGCCAGATCCGATAACAACGACAGACGAAAAACCTCCCCCGGCGGAACCGCCCCGTACAAGCTGTCTAAAACCACCCAATCGGGCCAATTTCGCGCCCGCCAGTTAAGCGTTTCCCCGCCGTCATTGCGGATATCCAGGGTATCCCGGACGTTCGTCCGACTGAAGCTGATGGTGTCAGGCTCTATCTCCATCAATGGAGTTTTAGCGGGCTCGCCGCTCGTGGAGCATCCTCCGACCAACCACAGCAGCAGGCATGACAGAGCTGTCGAAATCGACAGCACGACGGGAAGGCTGCATTGGTTTCTTGACCTCAGCAGGAAAATCCGATATGCCTTTAAGAGGTGCACCGCAAGAACTCTCCAGTCCTTTTGCCGACCAGCGGTCGGCGTTTAACGACATCCACAGCCCCTCTGCCGGCGCTCCGGCAAAAAACGCCGTTCTTCGTCAATAATAGCAAGTATTATGCCGTTATTAAGGGGTGCGTTTAATTCTGAACATATTGCTTAACGGCACAAGCGCATCATGCCAGCGAAAGCTGGCATCCATTAGCTACATTCTGGATTCCCGCTT
>CAZCEM010000401.1:0-3068 GCA_964497555.1 uncultured bacterium | reverse complement strand
AGCAACACGCCGCCGACCTGACCCATGCCTTCGACTATCAGTACCCCCGGCATGATGGGATAGCCGGGGAAATGGCCTTGGAAAAAGTGGTCGCCGATGGAGACATTCTTCACGCCGGTAACCCACTCGCCCGGCACCAGCTCGAGTATCCTATCCACCAGCAGAAACGGATAGCGATGCGGCAGGATGTTTTGGATGGCATTGATGTCGAAGACAAAGTCTTCGGTCACCCGACGCTGGTATTTCTCCTGAAGCTGGCGCCGCTGCCACTCCTTATACAGCAGCTTGACCAGCTCGACGTGCGACTGATGCCCCGCGCGGGCTGCCAGAACATGCCCCTTGATGGGCACGCCCAGCAGCGCGAGGTCGCCGATGAGGTCGATGACCTTATGGCGCACCGGCTCATTGGGGAAGCGGGCTTGGACGTTCTCGAACAGCCCCTTTTCGGGCACTTTGACCTCTTCCCGGATGCGCAGACGCTCGCGGAGGACGTCTATCTCTTCTTTGGTGAGTTTCTTGTCCACAAACACCAGGGCGTTGTCAATCCGACCGCCCTTGATAAGGTCCGCTTCCAGCAGGGGTTGGATTTCCGAGAGCAGACAAAAGGTGCGCGCGGAGGCAAATTCGCGCTCGAATTCTTCCTTCAAATCGTACAACGAGGTATATTGCGTGCCCAGCACCGGATTTTCATAGTCGATCATATAGGTGATGCGGAAGCGATCCGACGGGACGACAACGATGTCCACGCCTTTCTCAGCGTCGTGATAGGTGATGGTATCCTCGATTTCGAGGTAGCGTTTAGGTTCGGCTTGGTCAACGAAGCCGACCTTTTTAAGCAATTCGACATAGGGTTGAGAGCTGCCATCGAGCACCGGGGCTTCGTCAGCGGTCAGTTCGACGCGGACGTTGTCGATTTGCATTCCCGCCAGCGCTGACAGCACATGCTCGACGGTGTGAACGGTGGCGCCGTTGCTGCGCAGCACGGTGCCGCGGGTCACATCGACGACGTGGTTGATGTGGGCAGGGATTTCGGGGCAGTTGTCCAGGTCGGTGCGGACGAACTTAATGCCGTATCCCGCCGGCGCCGGCACGAAGGTCAGGGTGCAGTGGCGGCCGGTGTGCAATCCTATGCCGGTGATGCTGCCGGTGGTCTTGATGGTGTGTTGATTCGCCAGCATGTCTTTTATTGAAAACAGCTCCTTTAATGTGTGGCATGTCCGACTCGCGGGACATGTTTCTCCTAAGATGGACAAAATGGACGCCATGGACGTCGGCCCACTGAGTTGAGTTTTTACTCCAGTTCGTCCAACACCTGCTGAATGACTTCCACATCGAAGCCGCGCCGCTGCAGGGCCGCACCCAGCCGGTTGAGCTTCTTCGCGCTGTCAGTTTCCGTCATCTTTGCCGCGTGATGCTCTGCGAACGTCCGAGCGACAGCGTATTCCTCCGTAGGCTGGTAGTCTTGGTCAAGCACAGCGTTAACGGCCGCCTCCGGCAGTCCCCGCCTCCGCAACTCATAACGCAGCAGGAACCGCCCCTGCAGCTTGAGTTCCTTCCCCAGCCGCGCGGCGTCCTCGATGATAGCTTGCTCGTTGATGTAGCCTTTGTCGTGGAACTCAGCCACAATCTGATTCACCTCGGCGAGAGGGAATTTCTTCCGCCGCAGCCGGTCGCGGAGTTCCTTGCGGGTCAAGGCTCGCTTCGCCAGCATCGACAAGGCTTGGGAGCGGATGTCAGGGTCAGGCATTTGTGAGGCTCCAGGCAATAGTATCATGCTAAGTCGAATTCACCACCCAGTAGGTTTTAATTGCCGTGGTCCACCTGTCCATACCGTTCGCCACTCTGAATAAGAATTGAAGAAAGGCTGATAGGGACAAAATGAACGGGATGAGGGAAAGAGAATTCCTTTTAGAAACTCTCCTCCCCTTCCGCGATGCTCGACTTCAGCGGATTCAACGACAGCGACTCGCGGATTTTGTTCTCAATTTCGGTCCGCAGATCGGGATTCTCGGCCAGAAACGCCATCACCCGCTCGCGTCCCTGCCCCAGCCGCTCTTCGCCGAAGGAGTACCAGGTGCCGCTTCGTTTAAGGATGTTGCGCTCGGCGCCGATGTCGATAATTTCGCCCAGCGTTGAGATGCCCTTGCCATAGACGATGTCGAATTCCACCTCCCGGAAAGGCGGGGCGACCTTGTTCTTTACTACCTTGACGCGGGTGCGGTTGCCGGTCACCTCCGCGCCGTCCTTTATCGAACCAATCCGCCGGATTTCCATGCGTACCGTGGCGTGGAACTTCAGGGCGATGCCGCCGGGGGTGGTTTCGGGATTGCCCCACATCTGCCCGATTTTCATGCGGATCTGGTTGATGAAGATGAAGCAGGTGTTGGACTTGGACACCGTGCCGGTCAGCTTGCGCAAAGCCCGCGACATCAGCCGCGCTTGCAAGCCGACCTGCTGGTCGCCCATGTCGCCTTCGATTTCAGCTTTGGGCACCAGCGCCGCCACTGAGTCAACCACGACCACATCCACGCCGCCCGACCGCACCAACGCTTCAGCGATGTCCAGTGCTTGCTCGCCGGTGTCGGGCTGCGCGATCAGCAGGTTCTTGGTATCGACGCCCAGCGCGGTGGCATAGGTGGGATCCAAGGCGTGTTCAGCGTCGATGAACGCCGCCACGCCGTTCTGCTTCTGGGCGTTGGCGACGACATGCAGCGCGAGGGTGGTCTTGCCGGAGGATTCCGGCCCGAAGATTTCAATCACCCGTCCGCGCGGCACGCCGCCTACGCCCAGTGCGGCGTCAAGAGCAAGAGAGCCGGAGGGGATGACGCTGACCTGAACCCGCGCACCTTCTTCGCCGAGACGCATGATGGAGCCCCGGCCGTATTGCTTTTCAATCTCCGCCATCGCCAGCTCCAGCGCACGGGTGCGCTGGGACGCCTGATCGCCTTCAACGGCTGGAGGTTTGATTTGTACCATGGTATTCCTAATTATGAGGTTTGAATTTTTATTATTAAAGGGTGCATTTTCTTTTGAACATTGAAAAAATGCGTCGAAGACGCATCATTCCA
>CAZCEM010000400.1:0-3073 GCA_964497555.1 uncultured bacterium | reverse complement strand
ATCCCGGCCGGGACCGCCGCGGCGGACCGGACGACATGGGCTGGGAGTGGCGCGACAATCTCGAAGACGACGGACCCGAATACGAATGGATTGATATTCGCAACTGGGAGGGCACCCGCGTATAAAACATGGGTGACGACCAGAATACCGGTCGAATTGACTTGGGCTGGACCTTCCCCTTCTGGGACCGCGAGTACAACACCGTTCATTGCGACACCGACGGCTGGATGTCTTTCTCATACGGCGGTCGGGATATCGGTGTTGAACCGCGAGGCTATCCGGTTGAAGTTGGCGCCGGTCAATGGCGGGACGCCACCGTTTCGTTGCTCAATACAGACTTTGTCGCAGGAACTGACGTCTGGTTCTGGACCAACAACCGAGATATGGCGGTCATGCAGTGGGCCGCCAACCATTGGGCGTGGTTTGAGCTGGTTCTCTACGGCAATGGTTTGGCAGTGCTCCAATACGGCGATGGTATGGATAATATATGGGGTGAAGCTGGCGTCAACCTGGGCGATGGACGCCATGGATGGTGGTTTGGCGATCCGGGCGGCTATATTGGCGACGGTCGAGCGATTGGCATCGGCCCGCAAGAGGCCTGGATCAGTTGGCTGAGCGTCGATCCCACCGAAGGCAACATTGCTGCTCACGGTTCCACGGACCTCTCGGTTATCTTTAACTCGATGGCTTTGGTGGAAGGCGTCTATGAAGCCAACATCAACGTCGAGTCGGGCGGCAATGTCGCGGTAGTGGTTCCAGTCAGCATGAGCGTCCTCGGCGGTCCCGCCATCTTCTCTGAGACGACCTCCTGGGACTTCGGCGATATATTCGCCGGCTACGAAACACCGGCGGTCATCGAAGTCGAGAACATCGGTCAAGAGGTGTTGATAATCGACCAAATCCGGAGCGACAATCCCGACGTCTTCTACGCTGAAGACAACGACGAGTGGGTGATAGAAGCCGGTGAGTCGCTGGGCGTCACCATTTTCGCTAATCCGCCCCAAGCCGATGAGTATGAAGGCATTTTGATGGTGTTCAGCAATGCGGTCAACGCCCCGGAAGTTGAATTCCCGGTGCGGTGCAATGCACTTAATGCCCCGATTATTTCCGTTGAGCCTAACGCCCTTGAGGAGGCTCTCAACACCGGCGAATCAGCTGAGCAGAACTTCACCATCATCAATGACGGCGGATCGGCGCTCAATTGGACGAGCGATCTTGAGATCACCAGCGAGCCGGGCCGCGATGCGCGTGTTCGCGACGTGCGCAGCGTTCGCAACGCCGGTCCGCAACGCGACGAAGTGGACCTAGGCGGCATGATGTTCGCTGTCATCCAAGACCAAGACATCTGGGGTATGCTGGATGACAACATGATGGGCCGCGAGCCTCTGCTGGAGCGCGGTCGGAACTATGAATCGTTCCGCGACGGCAACGCGTGGAACGACATTGAGTTCGAGGACTATGACGTCATCGTCTATGCGGGCAATCATCAGAGCGAACGTTTCCGTCAGGCTTACGACCAGAACTACGACCGGTTCTGTGAGTATCTGGACGGCGGCGGCTGCGCGTATTCCGAGACCGCCGACCAAGGCGCAATGATTACGCCTCCCGGCCGGTTTAGGAATGATGGCGACGGCTCCGAAAACGGCGTCTTGCGCGTCAGCCCCAATCCGGATGCCGAGAACTACTCCCTTTTCGCTGATATCTGCCACGAGTCCCAGCCGAACTTCTGGAACGAGGGCGAAGTGATTGAAGGCTCCTCCTGGCTGCACGCTTCCTACAGTCTGGGTCAGTTCGACCAGGCATTAGAGAACGGCGTGATTGAATGGTATGAATGGCTGGCTTATCCGAGTTGGAATCCGCAAACCGCCGGCGCTATCTCTTACGGCTATGGCGGCGGCGCGGTGATGCTGGTTGCTCATCCCATCGGCCACTGCTGGCAGTGGTATGCTCAGGAGGGCATGTGGGGCTCAATCTGTGCTGAAATCCTGTACTACTTGACGGAAATGGCGGGTCCCGCTTGGATTTCGTTCGAGCCTACCGAAGGCTCCATTGTAGCCGGCGGAGAGCAGGACGTCTTTGTTACCTTTAACGCTGAAGGCTTGTTCGGCGGGGACTATGAAGCCGACCTGCACATACTCAGCAACGATCCCGACGACGCTGACGTCGTAATCTCCATTCTGCTGGAAGTAACCGGCGCTCCCAATCTGGCGGTTTCCTGGGATGAAGACTACGGATTCCCGGAGGTGCTGGATTGGAATCGGATGTACGAAGACTTGTTCTCCGGCGGGCCCTATACTATGCAGGTCCAACTGATGAACAACGGCACTGAAGACCTGGTCATCGACGACATCTACTGTGAGGACGGGGCTTTCACTTCCGATTTCGAGGAAGCGATCGTTCTCGCACCACGCGAGCGCGTCATGTCAACCTGGACGTTCGACGTACCGGCAAATGAGCCGGGTGAGTACGCAGCGGACATGATTCTCATCTCCAACGACCCCGACCAGCCTGAAATGCACATCGCACTCCACGCCGAGGCGTTCCTGCCGCCGGTTATCGTTGTCGAAGTCAACCAGATTGAAGACGAACTCAACACCGGGGAGATGAGCGAACACGTGCTGAACATTGGTAATGAAGGCGACGCCTTGCTGCGCTTCAGCATCGACGATGAAGTACTGCAGGAGCCGGGCCGCGACTCCAGCGTTCGGGATGTCCGCTCGGTTCGCAACGCCGGTCCTCTGCGCGATGACGTTGACATTGAAGGCATGCGGTTCGCGGTCCTTCAAGACGGCGGTTGGTGGGGTATGCTGGACGAGAGCATGATTGGTTTTGATCCGCTGTTGGAAGTGGGACGCAACGTTGATTCCTACCGAGACGGCAATGCTTGGAACAACATTAACTTTGAAGACTACGACGTCATCATCTACGCCGGCAACTGGCAGACCGACCGATTCAACAATGCTTACAACCAGAACTTCGACCGGTTCTGCGAATACCTGGACGGCGGCGGCTGCGCATACTCCGAAACCGCTGATATGGGCGCTCAAATCACGCCTCCCGGCGGGTTCTGGAA
>CAZCEM010000399.1:0-3080 GCA_964497555.1 uncultured bacterium | reverse complement strand
CTGTCAGAGCGGCTGAACCCAACGTCATCGCAGCCTATCCCATCACCCCCCAGTCGAGCGTGGTGGAGGAGCTGTCCGAGATGTGCGCCCGCGGGGAGCTGAACGCGAAGTTCATCCACACCGAGTCCGAGCACTCGTCCATGTCCGCCTGCATCGGCGCGTCCCAGACCGGCGCGCGGGCTTTCACGGCTACCTCCAGCCAGGGCCTGGCGCTGATGCACGAGATGCTCCACTGGGCGGCGGGCGGGCGGCTGCCTATCGTCATGGCGGAAGTCAACCGCAGCCTGGCGCCGCCCTGGACGATCTACACCGACCAGCAGGACAGCCTGTCCCAGCGTGACACCGGTTGGATGCAGTTCTACTGCCGCGACAATCAGGAGGTTTTCGACACCACCTTGATATGCTTCAAGGTCGCCGAGCGGCTCAGCCTGCCCGCAATGCTGGTGCTGGACGCCTTCGTCCTGTCGCACACTTACGAAGCGGTAGAAATCCCCGAAGTTGAACTGGTGCGCCGGTTCCTGCCTCCACGCGCGCCACATTTCAAACTCGATCCCCAAAATCCCCAGGCTTTTGGCGGCATGATGAACGTCGATTGCTGGATGGAGACCCGTTACCACCTTCAGAACACCTTCGACGCGGCGATTGACGTCGTCGCCGATGAGACCGCCCTTTGGCGCGAACTGACTGGTCGGGATTACCGCCCCTTGCAGCTTTACCGCATGGAGGACGCGAAAGCAGCCGTGCTGGCTGCCGGAACCGCCGCCTGGACCGCCACCTTGGCTGTAGATCGTCTGCGCGAACAGGGCATGGCAGCGGGGGCGCTGGGACTGTGGATGTTCCGCCCGTTCCCGACCGCTGACTTGCGTGAGGCTGTCGCGGGCTTGGATGAGCTACTCGTCATTGACCGCTCCTGTTCCTATGGGCATTCGGGGATCTTTGCGCAGGAGTGCCGCTCGGCGCTGTGCGACTTGCCCGTCAAGCCCCGTGTCACGGGCGTGATCGGCGGTCTGGGCGGACGAGAGATCACCGTTGACGGTTTAGCGGCTGTGGTTCAGCGGCGATTGGAGTCCCCCGAACCCGGCTTGATTCATTGGATGAACGTAAAGGAATAGTCAATCGTCATTGCGAATCAGTCGAAGGCTGATGAAGCAATCTCCTTGAGTTTGCCTCGCTTCAGTCGGAAATATGAAGTCATTTTACCAAAACCTAGATGAACACTAACCGGAACACTGAGGCCTTCGCGGCTCTGGATTCACCGCGCGAAGTCATGTCCACCGGACATCTGGCCTGTCCGGGCTGCGGCAGCGCGTTGAGCCTGAGGCTGGCAGTAAAGCTGCTGGCGCCGGACTGCGCCTTCGTCATCCCCGCCTGCTGCATGGCGGTGATCGACGGGCCGTTTCCGTTCTCAGCGCTGGGGGTGTCACTGTATCACACCGCTTTCGCCTCCGCGGCGTCCACCGCGGCGGGACTCACCGCCGGGCTGCGCTCTCAGGGCGATGAAAAGACCGTAATAGTAGCCTGGGCGGGCGACGGCGGCACGCTGGACATAGGTCTGGCGGCATTGTCGGCTTCAGCCTCCCGCAATGACGACTACCTGTACGTCTGCTATGACAACGAAGCCTACATGAACACCGGCATCCAGCAGTCCTCCGCCACGCCGCTCGGCGCCTGGACGACCACCACCCCGGCTCTCAGCCCCAAGTCGCGCCCCAAGAAGGACGTGTTGACGCTGATGTCAGCCCACGAGATTCCTTACATCGCCTCCGCCAACGCCGCTTATCCTGACGACTTCGCCGCCAAGTTCCTGAAAGCCAAATCCATGCGGGGGTTCCGGTTCATTCACGTTTTCTCGGCCTGCCCTCCGGGGCATAAGTCGCTGGAGAAGGATTCCATCCGCGTCAGCCGCCTGGCCACCCAGACCCGCGTCTTCCCGCTGTACGAAATGGTCAACGGCGAACTGACCGTCACCGTCGATCCCACCCCTCGCCCAGTGCGGGAATACGTCGATCTGCAACGACGGTTCGCGCATTGGAAGGAAGAAGACTACATTCGTTTTCAAAAAAACACCGACGCCTATTGGCTGAAATTGCAACGGCGGGCACAGCCATGACCAGCGGTCCTCCGGCGGTGATTCTGGCGGGCGGCAAATCCGTCCGCATGGGCTTCCCCAAGCTTAAACTGTCACGAAACGGCGTGCCGGTGCTGCGTTCCATGCTGGAAACCCTGGCCAAGACCGACTGGGGCGCGGTAGCAGTAGTTATATCCGACGAGGAACTGACCGAGTTCCTCGACCAGGTCGTCCCTGGCGTTAAAGTGATTTTCAATCCTCAACCGGAACTGGGGATGATAAGTTCTTTGAGACTTGCATTGGACTGGCAACCCGACGAGGAGCGTGGGCTGCTGGCCTGGCCGGTGGATCATCCTTTGGTGGGACGGAAGACGCTGGAAGCATTGCGCGCCAAGGCTGATCTGGATCAGATCGCGGTGCCGGTCTTTGAAGGTCTTCGCGGGCATCCGACCTGGTGGGGATTGGCATATTGGCGGGATTTACGAAGTCTGGAAGCCGAGGAGGGCGCGCGGGCGGTGCTTTGGATGGAGGGCGTGCGGGTGTTGGAGGTTGAGACGGACGATCCGATGGTTCTGGTCAACATCAACGATCCGGCGAAGGCGCAGCGATATAATTTGAAGGAGTTTCGCACTTGAAGCTCAGTCTGGGGGCGACGGATGTCCAACGTTTCCCCAAGGATTGCGGCTCGCAGGAGCCGCTGGTCGAAGCCGGCAAGCGCTTCGCCGCCGGGGAAACCTTCTGCCTGCTGACAGTGGTCGATTCCCGCGGCTCAACTCCCCGTGGGACCGGCTCAAAGATGCTGCTACTGCCCGACGGAACCATCATCGGCTCCATCGGCGGCGGACCGGTCGAAAAACGAGCCGCGGAACTGGGTCAGGAAGCCTTGCAGACCGGTCAGATTCTGAAGAAGTGGTTCAACCTCGAAGACCCTTGCGGTGAAGACGTAGGTTCGGTGTGCGGCGGGGAACTGGAACTGTTGATCGAGCCGTTCGGTGTAGGCGCGAAGCTGTAC
>CAZCEM010000398.1:0-3082 GCA_964497555.1 uncultured bacterium | reverse complement strand
TTTCTCCCTTTCTCCCTTTCTCCCTTTCTCTTTATATATGACCATTTGAACGCAACTTGGTATAAGGAGAGACATGTCCGGCAAACTGGACATGCCACATCTGGACAGGCGGGGACACCCATCCACCTACAACGGCATCGCCGTCAGAAGCACATTGGCTAAGAGAAGAATCAGATACATTGAACCGACGGACTGCACGGCTCGCTGCATCGACACCTTGTACACCTCCGAAACGGCGACGGCAAGAAGCGCCACCTGCCATATTATAAACAGGTCGATTCCCCGTGCGAATCCGCTGATGAACGGGTCTATCCCCTTGCGGTTCAGGAAAAAGCCGAGGTTGGTGGGCAGCTCCCCCGTGGGATTTATCAGCAGCATCAACAGCGTCAGCGCCAGCGGAAACACGCTGACCACCGACGACCAGGCCACCACCCGGAAGATGAAGATGAACGGGGCGAACTGCTTGAAGATGAAACGCCCCAGAAGTTGGATAATCATGGCGATGAACGCCACGCCGACGGCTATCAGAACCGGTGATTCCAACACCAGCGCCGCGGGAAGGGCTTTCCGCACCAAGTCTATCTCAGACGCTGCTTTTTCAGGTCCGAGTCCGCGCATTTGAGCGTATTCCTGCGCGAATTCGGCGGTCTGGTAAGGCTCCAGGAACTCCGGCAGCGAAGCGAGCCGCACCGCCGCCAAACCCAGCGCCAGCAGCAGTATCGGCGCCCAGGCGCCGCCTTCTATCATGTTGGGGACAACCATCCGCCGAGGCGCCAGGATGACACCCGCAAATCTCGCGACCAGGCGGGTGAGCCGCGGCCTGGTTGAAAGTGATTGGTTTTCCGTATCAGCGCTCATTCGGGGAACACGTAACCGCCGGAGACATTCTTGCGCCAATGCGACCTCCGGCGGCGCTCTTGAGCCAACGCTTCGCTGTCAGCCGTTAACACTTCGTCCTTTATTTTAAACAGGAAGTCCCGAGCAGCGTCCGGGTCGAACGGGATCTCACCGTTCAGAATAGCGTCCTCGACGCGCTCCTTCAGCGCGCCAACCATCGGCCCCGGGGTCAATCCGAGCAGCGCCATAATCTCATCGCCGCGCAGAGGGGAGTGGAAGCGCCGCATCTTGTCCCGCGCTTCCACGTCTCCGATGCGGGCTTCAATCTCGTCGAAGTTTGCCAGGAAGCGGCTCAACAGGGAGCTGTTGGCGGTGGTGATGTCGGCGCGCCCTAGCGTCAGCAGGGCGTCGAGGTCATCGCCGCTTTCAACCATGAGGCGGCGGATGGCGCTGTCGGTCACGCCTTCGTCAGCGAGATTCACCGGGCGCATGTGCAGCGAAACCAGCTTGGTTAAGCGAGCCGTAACGTCCTTGCCCAAGGCTAGCCGCTGCCCCGCGGCGCTGGCCATCCGCGCGCCGACGACCTCGTGGCCGTGAAACGTCCAGCCCGCGTCTTCAGTGAAGCGCTTCGCGTGCGGCTTGCCGATGTCGTGCAGCAGCGCTGCCAGCCGCAAGGTCGGGTCGGCAGATTTTTCCGCCACGTTCTGCATCACTTTCAGTGAATGCGCCAGTACGTCCTTATGGTGGTGTCGGCCGACCTGTTCGACGCCCGCCAGCTCCGGCACTTCGGGCAGGAACTGCTGCATCAATCCCGTATCGATAAGCAGTTTCATGGCGCGCACGGGGTGGGCGCCGGACAGCATCTTCCATAACTCATCCCGGATGCGGTCTGCGACGATGATCTGCAAACGACCGGCATTGTTGATAATCCCGCGAAAGGTGCCGGTCTCGATGCGGAAACCGAACTCGGCGGCGAATCGAGCCGCCCGCAGCATCCGCAGGGGGTCATCCGAGAAGGTGACGTTCGGGTTGAGCGGGGTTCGCAGGACACCGAGCCTAAGGTCGTCAAGTCCGCCGAACAGGTCGAGCAGCCGCCCCTGATGTGGTCCGACCAGCCCCAGAGCCAGGGCGTTGACGGTGAAATCGCGGCGGGAGAGATCCTGTTCGATGGGCGCGGGCGACACTTCGGCCGGGTTGCGCGACTCAGGGGAGTAGCTCTCCCGGCGGGATGCAGCGAACTCCAGGTTGCGCGACCCCAGCCTCACCAGTGCGGTACCGAACCGGGCGTAGGTGGCGACGTGTCCAGTCTGAATCCGCCGCGCTAATTCCGTCGCCAGTGCTACGGCGTCGCCGACTACCGACAGATCCAAATCGCCGGAATCCCGCCCCAGAAAGAAATCTCTTACGCCTCCCCCCACGGCGTATAGTTCGCAGTGCTGTTCTTTGGCGATGCTCAGCGTTTCCGGCGGCAATCTATCGAGGACGCGGGTCAGAAGTTCGGATATGTTGAAGTCCGTTCCGGTCAAAGGTTGAAAAAATGGTTTTTAGGGATGTTCTCTTGAAAGCCGCCCTCAGGCTACCGCGCAGGTCGGGGCTTCGAGCCCGTATGAACCAGTAGGACAGGTCTTAGCCGGTCCTGCGCAGACTAAAGTCTGTGCTGCTTGGTTACAGCTATTGTCATTCTTGGTTGTGCCGAGCTTGACGTTGGATTTCGCAGTCGGAATAAACGACGGGCATTGTCGGTCAAGGTATTTAGGGTAAGCTGAAAACCTCTTCTTTATTAAGGGGTGCATTTAATTCTGAACATATTGCTTAACGGCATGGGCGCATCATGCCTGCGAAAGCTGGCATCCATTAGCTACATTCTGGATTCCCGCCTTCGCGGGAATGACAGCAAAGAGACACCGAATTCTCTCATACCCACACGAAACAGCGAAGAACCTCTTTTCTTGTAGGCGCAACATGAGAGCTTTCTCCTGATATGAAATCGGAAGCGGAAACCAGCGTCTAAGCTGTATCGAAACCAAACTAACCGATGATTCAACTTATAAAGATTCTTTATATTTGTCAAGCATTCAAGAGGCGGCGGCGGTGCGGTGTCACTCAATAAACTCTTTATATTAATGGGGGAGAATCTATTGGACATTAGTTGTCATTCCTGCGTAAGCGGGAATCCAGCCCCAAATCCATCTCTTCGCTGTTTGGTGTGGGTATTAAAAAAAAGTTTATGGAAACCTGGACCGCT
>CAZCEM010000397.1:1362-3085 GCA_964497555.1 uncultured bacterium | reverse complement strand
GCAAACAGCAATAAAATCGGGAGTTTTTCAGCAAACCCTAAATGAGTATTTTATTATTTTCTCTGATAAAAAGCAAACTAATGAGGGGAGAAGCGAAAGGGCAGACAATTTTAGGCTGGCTAGGACCATGGGTCAGGCGGCATGTCGCTTTCCTCTATGCCGACGCGAGAGGGAACCTCTCGCGTTCGCAGCGCGGAAAGGTGAATTTAACTGGGGCGCTTTATGTCTGGCGCTTGAGACTGGCTATCTGAGATTCGATGCCCGCCTCCGCGGCTTCCCGAATAGCCCTTATCGCAGCGACGGGATCGGGCTGGTCGAACACCGCTCCTCCGGCAATTAGCAGCCTCGCGCCGGCTCGCGCCGCTGCCAGAGCAGTTACGGGATTGATGCCGCCGTCCACAGCGATAATCACCCTCTCCCCGATGGCTGCCCGCGCTTCGGCGATCTTGGGCACCACGTACTCCCGGAACGTCTGATTGCTGAAGCCTGGTTCGACGGTCATTATCAGCAGTTGCTCGACGAAGGGAAGAAATTCCAGCGCCTCCGACAAGGGGGTATCCGGCTTGATTGACAGGCCCGGTCTAACGCCGCGCCGGCGAATCTTCTCCAATGTCTCGCGGGGACGCGGCTCGGCTTCGAGGTGAAACACCAGAAAATCCTCCCCCTCCAGACCGGCGTCACAATATCTTTCCACCCAGTCGCCTGGATTTTCGATCATCAAATGCACATCCAGGCGCATCAGGTTCAGCTTTTTCAAGCGCTTGACGACTGGCAGGCCGAAGGTTAGGTTGGGCACGAAATGCCCGTCCATCACGTCGCAATGGGCGTATTCAGCAGCGCCGCTGATGCGGCGGACTTCGTCGGCTAAAGCCGTTAGGTCAGCGGAAAGCAGACTGGGGGAGATCTGAATTAGGCTGGTCATGGATTGGATTCACTCTCGGATTCGTCGTCGTCGGATTCGCTCTCGGTCACCGGGCTGACGGCGATTCGGACGCTGATGGTCGAGCCGGGCTGCATTGCCGCGCCCGCCGGCGGATCCTGCGCAAGAATCACTCCCGGTTTGAAATGCCGCTGCGGATAGCGGGCGACGGCGCCTATTACCAGCCTGTTGCGAGTCAGAATCAGCTTAATGTCATCCAGGGATTTCCCCACCAGATCCGGAGCGGTGATGGATTTGGGTTCAGCGCCCAGGCTGACCCAGATCTTTATCTCCTCGCCGCGCTTCATCTGCGCCAGCGGCGCTGGGCTTTGTTTGATGACCACTCCCGCGGGAAAGGCGTTGGAATGGCGATAGCGAATGGAATCGGTATTCACCACCAGTCCGGTGCTGTCGGCAATCAAAGACGCCTCCCGCGGCGACTTGCCCGCCACGTCCGGGCACAGCACTGCCGCGTCGGACACGCTGACCATCGCCTCCACGCGCCGCCCTGGCTTGACCCGCGCGCCGACCGGCGGGAATTGGTCGATGATGGTGCCGGGCGGGTGTGCGTTGTCCACCCGCACTCGACCGCGCACGAATTCCAGCCCCAGCCGCGCGCATTCCACCTGAGCTTCCATCACCGGCATGCCGCGCAATTCAGGCACCTTAATCTCCACGCCGGAGAAAGCGAGCAACGGCATCACAACGCGGTCGAGCAATCCTATTATCCAGATGAAGGCAAAGACTGTAACGGCTAAACCGGCCGCCAGATCCACCCACGGTCTCCGGCGTTCCTGGTCCATC
>CAZCEM010000397.1:0-1352 GCA_964497555.1 uncultured bacterium | reverse complement strand
TGGTCCATCCCCTTTAACTGCTGCAACAGCTCGAAGCCTCTTCGCAAATATCCGTCAGGCATGGCGTTTTTCCAGCCTCACCGCGAACACGCCGTCACTCTGCCCTTCCGGACCGATTATATTCAAACACCCGTCCGCGTCCAACAAATGGTCGGCAATCAGCCCGGTAAAAGAAGTCCGCATCAAGCCGCGAAAGTCCTGCAGAAACGCATCGACCACCCCCCCGTTCTCCTCCGGTTCAACCGAGCAGGTGCTGTAGATGATGCGTCCGCCCTGATTTAGGCGGTTGGCGGCGTACCGGAGCAACTGCGCCTGCACCGAAGCCATGCGGGGGATGTCATCCGGGGTCCGCCGCCAGCGCAGGTCGGGTCGTCGCGCCAACACGCCTGTGCCGGTGCAGGGCGCGTCTATTAGAACTGCGTCATAGGTTTCGCGGGATTCGACCACCTCCTCGTAAGGCTTGACCACCACGTTCTCGTAATGATTGCGCTCAACCAATTCGCTGACCATCTTGAGCCGAGCTGGTTCCTTATCTGTCGCCACGATATGGCACTCCGAGCACAGCTCCGCCAGAAAGCCGGTTTTCCCGCCCGGAGCCGAGCACAGGTCAAGTATCCGATCGCCCGGGCGGGGATTGACTCCCAACGCAACTAAGCCCTGAGCGTGGTCCTGCACCGAAGCCAATCCTCGCTTCACCGGGGATAAAACGCGCTCATCGCCGCAGTGGTCGGCGATGAGAAAGCGCTCGTTCAAAGGAGATACTCGATATCCGGCCCCGGCTGCGTCCAGAGCGGCGGCGAGCTCTTCCGTCGCGGCGAGCCGAGTGTTCACGCGCAGGATAACCTCCGGGCGGCGGTTGTTCCAATCTAAGAAGTCGAGCATCCTGACGCGGCCGAGATTCTGCCGCCAGCGGCGGAGCATCCAGACGGGATAGCTGTACTTAACAGACAGCAGCGCGGCTTCATCACGGCTGTCGGGCAGCGCGGTTTTCCAATGCTCAATCTCACGCCCCAGCCGACGGAGCACCGCGTTGACCTTCCCGCCGGATTTGTCGCGCCCTTTGTTAGCGATTTCCACCGCCGTATCGACCGCCGCGAAGGCGGGGACGCGATCTAAAAAAAGAAGTTGATAAGCGCCCAGCGCGGCGGCGGCGAAGGCCTCCTCCGATGCGAAGCCTTCCGATTTGGTCAACTGCTCGAGAATCCATTTCAACCGCCCGTACCAGCGAGTCATGCCGTTGATGAGTTCGTTGAACAGCCCGTGGTCGCGGGCGTCCCAGCGGCAGCGGTCGAGAACCGGCTGGATCAGAGACTCCAGCCGCTGACGCTTTCTTAGCCACACCGCGTAAATTC
>CAZCEM010000396.1:0-3094 GCA_964497555.1 uncultured bacterium | reverse complement strand
ATACCGCTCGAAGTGGTATTGCGACCCATGATGTCGCCAGAGACAAAAAAGGTCATGTAGCCGGGGAGCTTCAACCCCAGCATGGGAAAAAGGTAGGTCGTGATTGGCTCAGGTCCACCCAGCGAGCCTTCCAGATAGTCATAGTTCTGGTATGCTACGGGCGGCTGCCATTTTGTGGTGACACTCCGCCCCAGCGGCCCAAAGTATGTGGTGGTCTCCTCCAGCTTGGAGTCGGATTTCGGAGACAGGTCGTCAAATAGATACTTGATTTCTCCGTGGAACTCCTTCTCACCTTCTCTGGTTACCACATTTACCACCGCGGACTGAGCGTTGCCGTATTCCGCGTCGAAACCACCGGTTAGGGCAATCATTTCCGCCACTGCAGGGTTGCCGATCTCCATCATTCGCAAGTTGTTCAAGGGATCTTTGACTTCCATACCGTCTATCAGATAAGAGACCTGACCTTGACGACCGCCTCGAATGTGGATGTTTGCGCCGGTGCCTACCGCCCCGCCGACGTTAGCTAAAGCCCCAACATAGCTGGCAACCGGCATGGCGCTAATTTGTGCGCCGGTTGTGATCTTGGTGGAAGCGGTTACATCGGGGCGGATTATCGGGCGGGACGCCACCACGATCACTTCCTCGCCCGCGATTATCGAAGGCGTGAGGTTGAAGTTGAGAGTACTGGTGAGGTCGGCATAAACCATCACTTCCTCCTGGGTGGTGGTGGCATAACCGACAAAGCTAGCGCTGACAGTATAAAGACCGGGACGGACATTGAGGATGGTGTATTCGCCGTCGAGGTCGGTCGCGGATCCATAATCGGTGTTGACCAGAAAGACATTGGTGGACGCTATCGGTTCACCGGTGTTGGAATCGACAACTTTTCCGGTTAGTTTACCGGAAACACCAGCCCAGAGCGTTCCGGCGGTCAGCGACAGGAGAAACGCCATCGCCGCCAGCGCGCTCAGGGAGGTTCGGAGCCTTGTTTTCACGGGTTTCCTCCAGTTGATTGCTCGCAGAGTAATGTGATGAATCCAGCGGATCCAGCGTTGTCTGCCCTCTGGTGGTCGTGATTCTGCCGGGTTAAGACGCCTTCCACGAACAGGAACCAGATTTTAAAACCAAAAGAATGGCCACGGATTATTTATTGATAGAAAGCTACCAGTCCGTGGCCCTTCTCTTTTCAGGGACAGACACCTAAACTACGAGTTACCGGAGCAGCGTGATTTTGGACATATAGCGCTGATCACCCGTTTCGAGAACTGCAAAATAGACTCCAGTGGATACGCCGTCGCCGTTCCAGGAGTAAGTGTGCCTGCCTTCCGGCAGCCAGCCATTTTTTAAGGTGGTTACTTCCCGCCCGGTCACATCATAAATCGAGAGGCGAACGTTCGCGGTGCGATCCAGGGTGAAGGGGATGGAAGTGGAGCTGTTAAACGGATTGGGATAGTTCTGACCCAGTTCGACCGTTACCGGAATTGCCGAAGGCTTCGGGGTTTCCAGCCAGCCTTCATTGACGGTGATCTTGGCTTCGTAGGAGCCGCCGGCATTACCGCTCTCGTCTTCGGCATAGACGTAAAACCAGATTTCCTGACCGGCGGTCAGGGCTTGACCCAGCATAGTATCACTGGGCAGGGTGAAGAAGTAAGCGCCGTAGCCGGCGTCATCGACCTGGGCGGAGTCATTTTCCAGGTAATCCCATTCGGCTTCCGGGTCTTCGGGATTACCTAAGGTCCAGTTAATATCGGCGTAGGTAACCATGCTGGCAGCGTCGGTAATTTCAGCGGACACTACCCAGGACTCGCCCAGCATAAAGCTGGAAAGACCGGTTACTTCTATTTTGGGAGGAGTGAAGTCGGTTTCACCATACTGTCCGCAGAACGCAACCCAAACACTGTTTTCCTGACCGGCCAGAAGGCAGTTCTGGGCGATGTAACCACCGACGAAGGTCTCGCCTTCATCGAAGATCGACCAGAGTTCATTCGCGTCGCTCCAGTTTTCGCCCATGTCGTCGCTGTATTTTACCCGAAACGCTTCCGGAGTAAACTGGCCCCAGGCGTTTACGCCGGAAACCAGACGACCATCGGTGGTGAGAACGCCCTGGTGACAATAAAGGATGAACCGACCGCCTTCATACATGGCGCTGTCAACGGGGGTTTGCGGCAGCCAGTCGCCGCCGTTGTAGCCGTTGGCGTCGTTGGTGTACCAGTCATGGTGGTAGGATCCACCTGCCGGAGGACCGACGTTGCTGAATACCCAGGGAGTTCCGCCGATTTCCTCATCCGGCTGCATCATCATGCTGGGATAGCGAGAAGGACCCGTCAGATTTTCCAAGGACCAGGCTTCCTCATCGATACCCATGTGCCCGACCCAGGTATTGACATTGTAGTCGTTGAGGGTGGTAAAATACACGCAAGGATAAGCTTCATCAGCATAGTCCTGCGCGATGGGATCGTTTGCGCCGACGTAATAGCTGAAGTAGTGGCTGGAGCTGGCGCCTGTGGATATCGGATCATCGATGGTGGCGAGATCCGAACTCACCTTGACAGTGTAGTGATCAAAGCGACCGGATTCCACATTGGGCATTTCATAAATAACCCAGAAGTAGTCCCCAACCATGTAAGTCATGTGGGGGAAGTTGTTAGCCGCGTCGATCATATCTACGATTAACACCGCGTTGCCCCAGGCAGCGCCGGTTTTCTTCGCGGCCCAGATCTGGCCGTAAGCATCGCCTTCCTCCGGGGTGACAACATTCACCCAGATAGCATAGAGATTGCCATCCATATCACGACCACCGTCGGACCAGAAGAATTCACCGTCGCCCTGTTCAGCGATCAAGGTGTATTCAACGTTTTCACCCATGCAGTCAGCGCTTACGTCGTAAAGACCATTAACGCGACCGAAAGGATTGTAATCCTCGCTGAAGGAGTTCAAAACCGCAATGAAATGGATGTAGTTATCGTTGTCGATAACCGCGCCCATGTCATACGAGGCGGCGCCCCAGGCGCCAACAGTTTCAACTTCAGCGCCTTCGCCTTTGATTTCGTACATACCGTGATCGCCCAGACCCATCGGATCTGACCAATTCTCC
>CAZCEM010000395.1:0-3096 GCA_964497555.1 uncultured bacterium | reverse complement strand
TCTCCGCTGTCATTCCCGCGAAAGCGGGAATCCAGATTGAGAGTTTAATTATTTGAAATATCAAGCGCTTAAAAATTAATTCTGGATTCCCGCCTTCGCAGGAATGACAGTAGTCAGCGTTTTCAGCATTCATTAGCGCACTGCCATGAAGCCCGTCCTGCGCGGCAGCTTGATAAAGGATTGTTTTTAAAGGAATATCTTATGAAGATTGCGATAATCGGCACCGGCTACGTTGGCTTGGTGGCCGGAGCCGGTCTGGCTGAGACCGGCAACGATGTGATATGCGTTGACATCAACGCTGAACGGGTAGCTCAACTCAAAACCGGCAAGATTCCGATTTTCGAACCGGGTTTGGAGCCGCTGGTTCAGCGCAACGTCGCAGCCCGGCGGCTGACCTTCACCACCGACACCGCGGCGGCGGTGAAGGAGAGCCTGATAGTATTCCTCGCTGTGCCAACACCCATGGATGAGGACGGATCTGCGGACCTGCAGCACGTGCTCAGCGCCGCTCGGGAAGTCGCCAAGGGTATGAACGGCTACAAGATCATCGTCGATAAATCCACTGTTCCCGTGGGCACCGCCCGGCTGGTCAAGCAGACCATCGCCGCGTTGACAGACCAAACCTTTGACGTGGTGTCCAATCCGGAGTTTCTCAAGGAAGGCGACGCCGTCAACGACTTTATGAAACCCGACCGGGTGGTGATAGGGTGCGACAGTCCTCAGGCGCAGGCGGTCATTGGCGATTTATATTCGCCCTTCGTCCGCAGCGGGCATCCGGTGCTCTTCATGGGCGTCGAATCGGCGGAGTTGACCAAATACACCGCCAATGCCCTTCTGGCGGCCAAAATTTCCTTCATCAACGAAATCGCCCGCCTGTGTGAAAAGGTCGGCGCCGATGTGGCTGAGGTGCGTTCCGGCATCGGCTCGGATTCCCGCATTGGCAACGCCTTCCTGTTTCCCGGCATGGGCTTCGGCGGCTCCTGCTTCCCGAAGGACCTCCGGGCGTTGGATTACACCGCGACCGAGAAAGGATTGGAGCTGTTGGTCGTCAAGGCAGCTATTAGAACCAATGAGCTTCAAAAGCAGTTCATCCCCCGTAAAATCGCTGAGCACTTCGGCGAAACCCTTCGCGGACGGCGCATCGCGGTCTGGGGTTTGGCGTTTAAAGCCAACACCGACGACATCCGCGAATCACCCGCGATTCCTTTGCTGGAATACCTGTTGAAGGCGGGCGCGGAGGTGTGCGCTTACGATCCCCAGGCAATGGAACAAACCCAGCGGCGCTTTGGTGACAAGCTCAGCTATACTGAGGATAACTTCTCAGCGTTGAAGGACGCTGACGCCTTGGTCATCGCCACAGAATGGAATGAATTCCGGCGCCCTGATTTTGAGCGGATGAAGGAGCTGATGAAGCAGCCAGTGATCTTTGATGGTCGAAACCTCTTCGAGCCGAAAAACATGGTGAAGATGGGATTTACCTATTATGGAGTTGGGCGGGCTTCATGAGGATTTTAGTAACGGGCGGCGCCGGTTTCCTCGGCAGCCACCTCTGCGACAAGCTCCTGACGGAGGGACATGAGGTCCTCTGCCTGGACAATTTCTTCACCGGATCCAAAGACAACATCCGGCATCTGCTGACCAAACCGCATTTCGAGCTGATTCGTCATGACGTGGTGCAGCCGATACTGTTGGAAGTCGATAGGATTTACAACCTGGCTTGTCCCGCGTCACCCATCCAGTACCAACATAATCCGGTGAAGACCATCAAAACCTCCGTTATGGGCACGATAAATATGCTGGGGCTGGCCAAGAGGGTCAAAGCGCGACTGCTGCAAGCCTCGACTTCGGAGGTCTATGGCAGCCCGACTGTCCACCCCCAGCGGGAGGATTACTGGGGCAACGTCAATCCCGTCGGGCTGCGAAGCTGCTACGACGAGGGCAAACGCACCGCCGAAACCCTGTGCATGGACTACAAACGCCAGAACGGCGTCGAGGTGCGCATCGCCCGCATCTTTAACACTTTTGGTCCGCGAATGGCCGAGAACGACGGGCGGGTGGTCTCGAATTTCATCGTGCAAGCCCTGCGCGGGCAGCCTTTGACTATCTTCGGCGACGGCAGCCAAACAAGGTCCTTCTGCTACGTCAGCGACATGGTGGAGGGATTGACGCGCCTGATGGACAGCAGTTACGGGGAGGGACCCGTCAACCTGGGGAATCCTCAGGAGGTTTCCGTCGCTCAATTAGCTGAAATGGTCATCGAGCTGACGGGAAGTTCCAGTCCGATTGAATATCGCCCGTTGCCGCAGGACGACCCGGTGAGACGCCGACCGGACATCACTTTGGCGCGGAATGTCCTCGGCTGGCAGCCGCTCGAACCGCTTGAACCAAGCCTGCGCATGACCATCGATTATTTTCGCACTCGAATCGAAGGAAAAACAAGAGGAACGTAAAGGAGATGAAGTATTTCGTGGACATGGACGGCGAGACTTTTGAAGTCGAAGTTCTTGAGAGTGTGGAACAGTCGGAAGGACGAAAATATACCGTAAAGATAAAAGACGAGCGCCTGGCAGTGGCTCATCTGCTGGAATTGTCGGGAGGGGTTTATGCGCTGTTCATGGACCACAAGCCATTTCTTATCGGGAGCGAGTCAGCAAGCGATGGATATATTGAACTGACAGTCAACAGTAATCGGTTTCGCGCCAGCGCCCGCAGTGAGAGGGAGGAAAACATCCGCCAAATCATCGGCAGCAAAGCAGTCAGCCGCGGCGAGGCCGGAGAGGTAAAGGCGCCGATGCCGGGATTAATTGTGAAGATAATTACGAATGAAGGTGAACCGGTGAGAAAAGGACAGGGTATCATTGTGTTGGAAGCCATGAAGATGGAGAATGAGATCAAGGCGGTTCTCAACGGATCAGTGATGAAATGTTATGTCGCTCCGGGTGATGCGGTGAGTAAAAATCAATTATTGATGACAATTGGCTGAACAGCAGATTAGATGTGCTGTTCAAAATTGCCCCTCCGCTGTCATTGCGAACCTCTCCGCTGTCATTTCCCAGAAAATAGCCCCCTCTTACCGCGTAGGTCGGGCTTCCAGCC
>CAZCEM010000394.1:0-3097 GCA_964497555.1 uncultured bacterium | reverse complement strand
GTTCATAAGGCGTTCTGAAAACACAGTCGTAAAATCGACCTCGTCATCGACTAACAAAACGGTGGCGTCCATGTTCACTCCTGTATTTCTGTCACAGCGTCGGTTTTCCCCTTAAAACTAAACCTCACTATAATTTGGTCAACTCCCGTCTCAGAATCAACACTCCAACCGATCCGCCCCAGCCGCTCCTCCCATTCGCCCTTCGGTTGTTCTATCGTTCCGCAGCTGCTGGAGCGGGTGTATTTGAAGCTGATCTCCGGCGCAGCTCCGCCTCGGCAGCCAACTATCAGCCTGTCCCCCTTCTCCGGCTCGGACAGGAAGGCATTCACCACGCGGAACAAGGCTTCCTGCAGCTTGAAGGGGCAGGAAACGATTTGTACTGGCGCATCGGGGATGTCGGTTGTCAGCTCCACCCGCTTAAGGGTGGCAAAGCGTTTCATCAGCGCTGCGAAATTGTCCGTCAAGGCGCATAAATCGAACTCCGACACCGGCTCGTCCACGCTGTGGGCGAAACGGTTGAGGCGTCGGATGAAGTCGAATCCCCGCGCAGTCTGGTTGCTGACGCCAGCCGCAATACTCTGCAGCTTCTCAGGCGGGATGGGCTTGCCCTGCCGGGCGCTGTACAGCAGGTCTTCCAGCAGCCCCGCGGTCTGGTCGATTATCGACAGAACATTATTCAACTCGTGTGTTACGCTGGCGGTGATAGCGCCGAAGAACGCCAGTTCCGAGGCGTGTTCGCCTGAGGAGCATTCCTTATCACCGGTCATGCTTTCCCTCCCACCGCCTCGCTCATTTTCTTGATGAGTACCTCGATGCTCACCGGTTTGGGCAGATAGTCGAATACTCCCGCGGGGATTTCAACCTGCTCGTCAGCCGGCGCGCCGTGCCCGGTTATCATGATGATGGGCAGGCTGGGATGCTCTTTTTGCAGTATCTTGACCAAATCAAGCCCGCTGAGCCCCGGCATCTTCATATCCACCACCACCACGTCGTAAGGCTTCGTTCGCATTTTAGCGATGGCTTCGCTGCCGCTGACGGCGTACTCGGCTTCGATCCCCCGAAACTCCAGTCTTTCGGTCAAGGTCGAAACCAATTCCTCTTCGTCGTCGATCAGAAGAGCGCAGAATTTATTCATGGGTGCTCCATTAGTGTGGTTTTGGAATGAGGAACCGAGTTAAACGCGGAATCTGTCCTGGAGGTCCATTTCGTCCGTCTCAACACTCACGCCGGTAGCATTACCGTGAACTGAGTGCCTTCGCCGAGCTTGCTGGAAACCCTGATCTCCCCGCCCAGCTTCTCGACAATCTCATGTGTGATAGACAATCCAAGCCCGGTCCCGAACTGCCCTTTAGTCGAGAAGAAAGGCTCAAAGATGTTTTTGAGATTCTCCTCGGAGATGCCCACTCCATTGTCTTTGATAGACACTGAAACCGTGCTGTGGGTCGGCGCGTCGATTAAGATGTCTATCAATCCTCCGTCCGCCACTGCGGCGACGGCGTTGTTGATGATGTTCAGAAACACCTGCTGCAACTGCCCCCGGTCGCTCTCAAGGGTGGGGACCTGCTCCGCTGTTTTAATGTTGACCTGGATGCTCCGATGCTCGGCTTCTTTGGCGATGAATCCGATGACTTCGTTCAGCAGCGTTTCCAGGTCGATGATTTCGCGGTGTGAATCCAGCCGCCGCCCGAATCCTAAGAGCCGGTGCGTCACCTTGCTGCACCGCTCGACCGAGCCGAGTATCGAATCCACCGACTTGAGCACCTTCTCGCGGTGGGGATAGGCCTCGTTGTAGGTCACCATGTCCTTCAGCAGACCGGCTTTCTCGTTGATGATAGCCAGCGGATTGTTTATCTCATGCGCCACTCCCGCCGCCATGCGGCCTATGGTCGCCATCTTGTTGGTGTATTCGATGTTGTGCAGCAGCTTGGTGCGTTTCAGGTCAGCCTCCCGGATGAGAGCCACCATGTAGTTGGCACTGAGGATGATGGTGATGATAATCAGCACCACGCTGACCAACAGAAACCACACCAGATCCATTCGGGTGGTCAGCCAGCTCTTCAGCAGGCTGGAGCGCTGGTTCATCACAACCAGAATGAAGGGCGATTTTTCGATATACGAATGCCCCAGCACCGTTATCTTGCCGTTGCTGTGGCTTTGGGAGAGGATCTCCCGTCCTCCGGCGTACTTGGGAACCTCCAGCGGACATTTGCCGAACACCGGACCATATTCCACTGACTCGGTTTGCAGCACCCCGTCCTTGTTGATGAGAAAGGCGTCGAACTCGCGGTTGTAATCGACAGTGTGGAACTGCCGATCCAGCATCGCCAGGTCAATCGAAGCCCGCAGCACGTAAAAATCGCCGCTGCGCTTCTCCTTCTTGACAGCGATGATGAAGTGCGGGAAGTTGCGATGCCCCATGAACACGTCGCTGATGTAGATATTGCGGAGGCTGACTTCATGGAACCACGACTGGTCGTTGTAGTTCTGATTCAGGAGTTTGTAGGGGCCTATGTAATGATGCTGGGCGCCGTCGGAGTCGATAAGCCCCAAATCGACGAATCCGCCGAAGGAGTTCTTCAAGTTCTGGAAGGCCTTCAGCAGTCCCTCCTCGCCGCTGAGCTGCTCGAAGCTCTCCTGATTGACCATCAGCGTCAACGCCGACAGGCGCTCTTCGATGATGAATTCAAGGGTGCGCTTGGTATTGGAGAGGATTTGCGAGACGTTGTAGTTTATTTCCGCCTGCAGGGCTGTCTGGTCGAGGTGGTAGTAAAAGGTGGTCATAATCAGCAGCGGCGTCAGCGACACGAACAGCGACAACAGCACAAATATCCGACGAAAGCGGCGATAGCGCGGGATTCTCGCCATCGGCGCAACGGAGATAACGTCCTCTTCAGGGTGGTTCATCCGAGTTCCAGGTTTCATCAGGAATGTTGGAAAACCAACATTCTCAGACAGCAATCGATTCAACTCAGCCTTAAGCTTGGTTGAATAGAGTTCCTTCGATCAACGAGCGCATCGCTTCAATCGAGGGATTCTTTTTAGGGCTCTTCGCTGTTTGGTGTGGGTATTAAAAAAAGTTTATGGAAACCTGGACCGC
>CAZCEM010000393.1:0-3106 GCA_964497555.1 uncultured bacterium | reverse complement strand
AGATCGTCGCCTGGTGGGAGAAGTATCCTTGGGCGAACATCGCCATCGCCACCGGTGAGAAATCCGGCCGATTGATGGTGATTGACCTCGACTGCAAGCCTGACAAAGGAATCGACGGCGAGGAAACCTGGCGGCAGATTGCCGGCGATGCTCCCAACACCATCGAGGTCTTGACTGGCGGCGGCGGGCGGCATCTTTACTTCACCTATCCCGAAGACGTCAATCTGAAGTCCGGAACCAACATTCTCGGTCCCGGCGTCGACCTTCGGGCCGAGGGTGGCTATGTCCTTGCCCCGCCCAGTTTACATCTTTCCGGTCGCAGCTACACTTGGGAGCTGTCCAGCGATCCCATTGATGGCGTCCCGGTTGCGCCGGCGCCGCTGTGGTCACTGAATGGGCATGGTAAAGTAGTTCCGCCGGCTTTCGAGGGTCCGGTCGAACTCCTCTCCCCAGCGAAGGTTCAGGAGCTTCGTTCCGCATTGGCTTATATCAACAGCGATAACCGGGATGTCTGGCTTAAGGTCGGCATGGCGCTCAAATCCACCCACTCCGGTCAGCAGGCTTACGGCCTCTGGACGGAATGGTCGCAGCAGTCGGAAAAGTACAATCCCCGCGATCAGCAACGGACCTGGCAAACCCTTAATCCAACCGGCGGCGTCAGTCTCTCGACTGTCTTCTGGATGGCGAAGCAGAATGGGTGGGTGGAGCCGCTTCAGTCGCCGTCCGTCGGTTTCGCCGCTCAAACAATAGACGAGCTGCGCTATGTCGTTGACGAGAGTCTGATTCATCCTCCCGGCGTGTTGGGTGAGATCACCGATTACATCGTTTCCACCTCCCGACGTCCGCAGCCGGAATTTGCCGTAAATGCGGCCTTGGCGCTGGCGGGCACTGTCCTGGGACAACGATTTATTTCGGATAAAGAAATCCGCCCCAATCTCTATCTGATTTCCGTGGGCATCACCGCCAGCGGTAAGGATCATCCGCGTAAAATGGTCAAAAAAATCCTCAATGACGCCGAGCTTAATGACATGATCGGAGGAGAAAATCTCGCCAGCGGACAAGGTTTGCTGGCCCGTGTCCGCAGGACACCAGTCGTCCTTTTTCAACTGGATGAGTTTGGCATGATGCTCCAAGCAATGCAGCAGAAGAATTCCGCGAGTTACAGCCGCGAGATCCCCAGAAACATCATCCGGCTCTTCAGCTCTTCGGACACCATCTTCGGAGGAACTGAGTATGCAGACCAATTCGAGAAGCCCACCACGCCTATCGCTAATCCCTGTGTCTGCATTCACGGAACCACCATTCCGGATAACTTTTATTCGGCGCTGGATTCAAAGGACGTCATCAATGGATTTCTTAACCGCTTTTTGGTCGTGGATATGAGCCATAAGCCGATCCCGCCCATCGAAAAACGAGGGCTGTATCCCGACGTGCCGAAAGCGATTCTGAAGTGGATTGAGCGGGTAATAAAGGTCACCACCAAATCAGGCAACCTGGCGCGATTTGATACCCCGCGGCCGATAATCGTCCCTTCGTCTCCGGAAGCAGCGAAAGCGCTGACGGAGTTTACCCAGTTTGCCGATCAGCAGACTACGGCTTTTTCAAAAACCGGAGTCGATGCTCTGTGGGGACGCGCCGCTGAGCACGCTCATAAAATTGCCCTGGTTTGTGCCTGCGCGGAAAAGGTCGATCACCCCAAGATCGAATTGTCCCACGCGCAATGGGCGATTCGCTTTGTCGGTATCCACACTGAACACCTGTCGAAACAGGTCAAGGATCGCATCTCTGATAGTGATTTTGAACGGCACGCCAACGAATTCTGTCTGGCTATCGCCGCCGCCGGCAGCAGAGGCGTAACCGAACGGGAGATGAATCGCAATAGACCCTTTTGCACCCATCCACCTAAGGATCGTCGTCAGATTATGGAAACACTGGTAAACGGCGGGTGGATCGTTATGACGGTAATCAAAGCCAGTGGAGCGGGACGCCCCCGGATGGCTTATGTCTTAGGCAATCCAGAAGAGGATCACCTCGGTGAAGGATCTGAATTATGACAATTATGACAGAATTATGGCAGAAACCTTTGCCATAATTATTTGACGCTACAGCAACGAGTTACGCCCCAAAAAAGCAATTATGTAATTTCGCGGGGGGTGTCACACGGGGAAGGAGAGGTATGGCTGCCATAATTACATAATTAATATTTTTCTATATATCTCCTTATATACCAAGGAGATAATTATGACAAGAGACTCTGTCATAATTCAAAGGTCTTGACGAAATTCCCGTCCCGGTCTACTTGTAAATCGACCGCCTTGGACAGGGTTAACTACAGTTACAACAACAAGATAAGGATACCGCTTTAAACCGTCGATTTGGAAAGTTACCCCTTCGGGCTCGTGGCAAAATCTCCTTGAAAAACGGCATGAATAGCCTTGAAAATCGCTATTCCGACTATTTATGCAGCCTGCAACTTGCGGGGGAGATTCATAGCTTCACCTTCGAGCGCCACAACCTGAAGCTGGCGGATAAAACCTATTTCAAGCCTGACTTCGAGGTAATGCTGCCAGACGGCATCATCGAGTTCCACGAGGTCAAAGGCTTCATGATGGACGACGCCAACGCAAAACTCAAGATAGCCGCCGACCAGTTTCCGCAGTTTGTCTTCCGCCTGGTCAAGTGGGACAAACTCACCGGCTGGCAGATTACGGCGCTGCCACCGCATAACCATGAAGAGGTCGAAGATTATGGTCAACTCAGCCTTTAGACCGCGAAAACGCTTCCCCGCGCCGGTTTCCGGCGCAAGTGTCAACCAGAGGGTAATTTGGAGTCAAAATGCCATTAGTTAAGAATGCTAAACGCTGCAAAGCCAAGAGCAAGATATCGGGCGAGCAGTGTAAAAATCCCGCTGTGAAGGGATACGACATGTGTCGGATGCACGGCGCTCGCGGCGGCGCGCCGAAAAAGAATTTGAACGCGTTAGTGCATGGCGCGTTCGTGGATCGCTTTCTGAAAGAAGGCGAGAAGGAGACGTTCGACAGGTTTATGGCCGGCTTGAAGAAGGATATCCCGGACATGAACGACTCGTCGGACTACGCCATCGCGG
>CAZCEM010000392.1:0-3107 GCA_964497555.1 uncultured bacterium | reverse complement strand
GGATCATCAAAGCGATGAGTCCGGGTGAGGACTTGGCTCTGCTGAAGGGCAAGGCGCTCTTCGACCGGGTCAAGGAACTCCACATCTCCCGCCTGCGGTCAAAGGAGGAGATGGCGAGGCTGCTGAGCGCCTGAAAGCCCCGACATCCACGTGAGAATGCAGTCGGCAACGGCTGCTTTCTCGTTCCAATGATCTCAGAATCTGCGATGATGAATATCTCAAGACTTGAAATTTAGAAGTCTCGCACCTATATTATAAACTGTGATATGACACGATCCGTAACAGGCAAACCCAGGGAGGCAGCATTACCGACGCGAAGCAATTGGATTTTCCAGCTTTAATACGAGAGATTAGGACAAGAACGGGGCTTACACAGGAAAAACTCGCAGTGAAGTTGGGCGTGACATTCCCGACCATCAACCGTTGGGAGAACGGTCGGGTTACGCCGTCGCCCTTAGGTGTGAAGCAGGTAGAGGAACTCCTCCGAGACTTGGGTGATCGGGGCGAGGATTTGCTGAAGAAGTACTTTGCGGAGGCGGAGTAAATGCCCAAGAGCAACAACGGGGCCAATCTTGGATTTGAGAGCGACCTATGGCGGGCTGCGGACGCATTACGCTCCAACATGGATGCTGCTGAATACAAGCACGTCGTGCTCGGTCTGATCTTCCTGAAATACATCTCCGACGCCTTCGAGGAGCAGCACGCGAAACTTGAAGTCGATCGCGCCAGCGGTGCGGATCCGGAAGATCCCGATGAGTATCGCGCATTTAACATCTTCTGGGTGCCGAAAGAAGCGCGCTGGGCACACCTTAAAGCCAACGCCAAGCAGCCGACGATCGGCAAGACCGTCGATGATGCGCTGATCGCCATTGAGCGCGACAATCCCTCACTCAAGGGTGTTTTGCCCAAAGACTACGCCCACCCACGTCTCGACAAGCAGCGCCTCGGTCAACTCATCGACCTGATAGGCAATATCGGCTTGGGAGACAAGGAGAACCGCTCGAAGGACATCCTCGGCCGGGTTTATGAATATTTTCTCTCCCAGTTTGCCAGCGCCGAAGGCAGGAGGGGCGGTCAATTCTACACCCCGCGCTGCATTGTGCGCCTGCTGGTTGAGATGCTCACGCCATACAAAGGCCGCGTCTATGACCCTTGCTGCGGCTCAGGCGGGATGTTCGTTCAATCTGAGAAGTTCGTCGAGGCGCATGGCGGCAGGATCGGCGACATCAGCATCTACGGTCAGGAGTCCAACCACACTACCTGGCGTCTCGCAAAGATGAACCTCGCCATTCGCGGCATCGACGGCAATCTCGGCAAAGAACACGCGGACAGCTTTCATCACGACCTGCACCCCGACCTCAAATCCGACTTCGTCCTCGCCAATCCCCCATTCAACGACAGCGACTGGCGCGGTGAACTGCTGAAGGAAGATAAACGGTGGAGGTTTGGTATCCCACCGGCATCCAACGCCAACTTCGCCTGGGTGCAACACTTCATCTGCCATCTCGCTCCAACCGGACTGGCTGGCTTTGTCCTCGCCAATGGCTCGATGTCCTCCAATCAGTCCGGCGAAGGTGATATCCGCAAGAGCATTATCGAAGCCGATCTGGTGGACTGCATGATCGCCCTGCCCGGGCAACTCTTTTATACAGTGCAGATTCCGGTCTGTCTCTGGTTCATCGCCCGCGACAAGCGCAACGGCCGCTTTCGCGATCGGCGCCGCGAGACCCTCTTTATCGACGCCCGCAAGATGGGGACGATGATTGACCGGGTCCATCGCGACCTGACCGACGAAGACATCCATAAGATCGCCGAAACAAACCACGCCTGGCGGGGCGACAAGACCTGCAAGGCTAAGTATTCCGACGTTCCCGGTTTCTGTAAGGCTGCCACCCTTGACGATATTCGCGGGCACGGTTATATATTGACTCCGGGGCGTTACGTCGGAGCCGCGGCGGTTGAGGATGACGGCGAGCCGTTCGATGAGAAGATGAAGCGCTTGACCGCCACCCTCCGCGAGCAGACTGAGCAGGCGGCGAAGTTGGACAACACGATCTGGGAAAATCTCAAGAGGCTGGGATATGACAGTTGAGATGATCCCCCGACTTTGGGTTTTAGTGCGGAATGGAGCCCCGCAAGAAATCCATATCAGCAGCGGAGCTTGAAGATGGAACAGGATCTTCGCTGGAAGCAGCGGTTTCATAATTTCGATCGGGCATTCAGACTTCTGGGTGAGCCAGTCGAGCGCGGCGTCGCTACTTTATCCGACTTGGAGAAGGAGGGGATGATTCAGCGCTTCGAATACGTCTTTGAGCTTGCCTGGAAGACCCTCAAAGATTACCTGGATTATGAAGGTCGGACATTCTCGCCTGTTACGCCGCGCAGCGTCATCAAGGAGGCTTTTGCCGCGCAGATTCTGTCCGATGGCCAGGTTTGGATCGATATGCTCGACCAGCGCAATCTGTTATCGCATACCTACGACGCAAAGACTTTCGACGACGCCGTACAGACGATCAGCAGGCGTTATTTCCCGGCGATAGAACAACTTCATGGATGGCTGTCAGCGCGGGGGGGGGAGTGATGGATATCGGCGGGTTGAAGGAGGGGGAGTGGAAAATGATCCTGGCGGTCTTGCAGCGCCACCGGGAGATTAGACGGGCGATCCTTTACGGTTCACGGGCCAAAGGGACGGCCGTCGCCTCTTCGGATATTGACCTGGCGCTGGAGGGTATTGACGATCCGTTTCAGGCTGAGGCGGTCGCGAGGGAACTCGAGGAGCTGCCTCTCCCCTATCGTTTCGATGTGGCGGCGCTGACGGCGATTAAGCATCAGCCGCTGCGGGATCACATTGAACGCGTCGGTGTGGCGGTGTATATTAACTAAGGGGATGGAATGTCGAACCGCAAGATCTACCACGTGACGCCCAAGCCTAGCGGCGGCTGGAACGTCAAGCAGGAGAAAGCCGAGCGCGCCTCCAGCAGCCACGACACCAAAGCTGACGCCGTTGAACGGGCGAAGGAGCTGGCGAAGAACCAAACCCTTGGTCAGATCGTCATCCACAAGCAGGACGGCACCATCCAGACCGAGCACACCTACGGCAAAGATCC
>CAZCEM010000391.1:0-3118 GCA_964497555.1 uncultured bacterium | reverse complement strand
TGATCTCATATATAGTCAAGTACTATTGCATTCCTCCCTGCGACCCGAATCCGAACGTGCAGGTAATCGTATAATACAATCCGATGACGATAAACACCCCGCCGGTCACCCGTCTTGCCCAGTATTCGAAGGCTTTCAGGCGGTTGTAAGCCTTGCCGACCGCTTGAGTCGCAAAGGCTAACAGCGCCGCGAACAACACTACCGGCAACGCCGTGCCTAAGCCGTATATCAGCGGCAAGGCGATGGTTGAGCCGGCTCCGACCGCCAACGGAATCAGGCTGCCGAAGAACAAAGCCGCCGACACCGGGCAAAAGGAAAGCGCAAACACCACCCCCAGCAGACCGGCGCCCCACAGACCCCTGCGCTCGGCAGCCTCCTGCAGCCGGGTTGACCCGCCAAAAGAAAACCTTAGGGGAATAACTTCCAGCAGAACCACACCAATAATGATTAATAGTGGCCCCAGCGCTTTATTCATGTACTCCTGCAGGAAGTTCGCCAGGCCCGGAATGGACAGTATCCCCACCACGGCGATCACCGCCACTACCAGATATGCCAGCATCCTTCCCAGCGTGTAAATTAACCCGGCGGCTAACACGGCGCGAGGCAAATCCACCCGCTTACTAATGAAGGATATCGCTGCGATGTTGGTCGCCAAGGGGCAAGGGCTGATGGAAGTCAGAATGCCCAGCCACAGAGCCGTTCCCAGCGCCAACAGCATTATTTGGGCTCCGCCAGGAAGACTTTCACCTCTGTGTCGATGTACTTATGGAATTTATCCTTGTCCCGAATGAGTTTCCAGACGTTGGGCAGGTTCTTCCAGCGCAGCGTCTTTCCCTCCTTCTGATCCACCAGCACGACTGACTGGGTGTAAAGCTGAAAGTCTTTGATGAAGTGCTCGTTCGCGGGATTGGCGGTGTTGACGATTTTTAACTCCATCCTGCCGCTCTTGAGTTCAGCCGCGAACTGCTTTTCCACCGCTTCTTTAGTGTACATCTCGATGGTCTTGCAGGACATGCAGCGCTTCTTGCCGTGGAAGTAATAGACGATAAGACGGCGGTTGTCGGTCTTCTTCGAAGAATCGATGGCGGCGGCTGTTACAACGCCGGTGGGCTCAGTCATTCCCACGCCGCTGAATACTACCAGCGCGGTTAAGATGAACACCAGGATTAGACTGTTCTTCTGCATTCTATGATCCTTTTAAACCACAAGATTAAACATCAAGCGCACCAAGGACACCAAGTTCAGTGTGCCGCAGGGTGTCCTCACCCTGCGGCTGAAACGCCTGATATGCGCAGGATGAGGACATCCTGCGCCACATTATCACTGGATTGGGCTAAGTTCACAAAGTGTGTTTTAACGATGCGAACTTTCCTATTGTAACTTGGCTCTGGTTACTTCAACATTTCCACAATCTTGTCCACCGTCAAGACCTTGCCGACGCTCTTGACCTGACCGTCCACCACCAGTCCCGGTGTGCTCATCACCCCGAGGCGGGTGATATCCATGATGTCCTTGACTTTCTCGATTTCACATTCCAGCCCCAGCCGGGCGGCGGCTTCGGCGGCGTTCTTCGCCAGCAGCTCGCACTTGGGGCAGCCGGGTCCTAATATCTGCACCTTCATTTAAACCTCCTGTTTTTCGGGGATTAAGAGTTCCACATGCCGGGCGGCGTTGGCGCGCAGAACCGCATCCACGCAGCCCAGAAAATTCAACACGCAGGGCGTCGCCAGCGAGTAATATACCGAGGTGTTCACCTTTTCATCGGTGACCATGCCGGCGTTTTTTAACACCAGCAGGTGCTTGGACACCGTGGAGGCGTCCGCGCCGACGGCTTCGGTCAATTCCGATACGCAACGCTTTCCCAGACCAAGCTCGCTGACAATGTACAACCGGGTTGGATGCGCGAGGGCTTTCAAGATGCTGGCTTGGGCTTCCAGACGCTTGCGGGTGATCTCGTCCATGTTTCTCCCTGTTTGCTTCTTGGCAATTTAGCCAAATAACCAATATTTGTCAAGGATTAACTCAGAAAATTGCTGTCTCACTTGAAAATTGTTGGTTATTTGGCTATTTTGCCAAATAGTCTTAAGGCAAGACTTAGCGCTTTTTGTTTCAAACTCTTTCTGGAGTTCCCTTGTTCTGGAAATCCGAATGGAGGCCGCTGCTGTGGATCGCGGCGGTCTTCGCCATTATATACTACCTGCCGCTGGGCAACGCCCGTTTCGACAACGCGGTGATGGAAGCGCTGCAACTCGCGCGCTGGTACGCCCGCGAGCACGTGCTGCTGTGCTTGATTCCGGCTTTTTTCATCGCTGGCGCCATCAGCGTCTTCGTCAGCCAGGCTTCGGTGATGAAGTACCTCGGCGCTCGCGCGAACAAGGTTCTGGCTTATGGTGTGGCGTCGGTGTCTGGCACGGTGCTGGCGGTGTGCTCCTGCACGGTGCTGCCGCTGTTTGCGGGCATCTACCGCCTGGGCGCCGGTCTGGGGCCTGCGACGGCGTTCCTCTACTCCGGACCGGCTATCAACGTGCTAGCGATAATCCTCACAGCGAGAATATTGGGGCTGGAACTGGGCCTGGCTCGTGCCGCAGGCGCGATCTCCTTTTCAGTGATCATCGGCCTGGCGATGCACTTCCTCTTCCGCAAAGAGGAAGCCGCTAAGGTCGAAGCGCAAATACACCTGCCCGAACAGGAAGTAAAACGCCCCCTTTGGCAGACGATTATCTACTTCGTTTCGATGGTTGGCATTCTGGTCTTCGCCAACTGGGCGCGTCCCGCCCTGGATGTTGACTTTTGGAGCGCCATATACAGTTTCAAATGGATGATTACCGCTGCTTTAGCGCTGGCTCTGGGCTGGATGCTGGTGATGTGGTTTGGTTTGAAAGCCTGGAAGGTCGGATTGACGGCGGTGATAGTGGCGATTACCGGTTTCTGGTTTAGAGACCTGCCATTGATTCCTTTCGCGGTGGGAATACTGGGGTTATCCATCATCACCTCCGCCGATCCGGGTGAGACCGGCGAGTGGTTCGGCTCCTCCTGGACCTACGCCAAGCAAATTCTGCCCCTGTTGCTGTTCGGGGTGCTGGCGGCCGGCGCGGCGCTGGGTCGTCCCGGTCACGAA
>CAZCEM010000390.1:0-3119 GCA_964497555.1 uncultured bacterium | reverse complement strand
ATTCCAGCGAAAGCTGGAATCCAGAAGGACTTGGGCTGGATTCCCGCTTTCGCGGATATGACAGCGGAGAGGTTCGTTGCGTGTCGCTTTTTAAGATTATCGGACCAACTCTGAAAGTCCGTCTTCCATGAACTTGGTCTATTTTCTGGGAGCGGATTGAATATTCAGACGGCGCAGAATCTGACGGCACAGGCTGCGCGAGAAGGCTTCTAGAGCCTTCCGGTCGCCCTCGCGGAAGTTGTCTTTGAAGCGGTCCAGAATCATCAGCCGGTCTTCCTCCAGCGCCTGCCGGAGCGCTTCCTGACCGTTGCTGGACGCGCTGCGGCGCCACTGCTCATAAGCCAGCACCTGCTGTTCGACGATCTCCAGCGCAAGCGGCAAATCCACCGAGCGTTCCCTCTGGATGACCTCAAGATAATGCTTCAAGTCGTCCAGGTCAAGGACGCTGACGTTCGCCGCTTCGCCAACCTTCGCCTCAACATCCCGCGGCACCGCCAGATCGACAATCCACAGCGGGTGATCTGGCGGTCGAGTCTTGACCATCCCGACGGTGATTATCGGTTGCGGCGAGGAGGTGGAGGAAAAGACGAAATCCGCGGTTTGGAGGTACTTCGGCAGCGCCTCCAACGGCTCCGCCTGCGCTTTGAAGAGGTGCGCCAGTTTCTCTGCTTTAAAGAGGGTGCGGTTGAACAGGATGGTGGCGGCGCTCTCCTTCTGGAGATGCTGAAGAAGCATCTCGGTCGATTTGTTAACGCCGATGACCAGCGCCCGTTTGCCGGTCATTTCCAGCCCGATTTGCCTTCGCAGAATATCGACCGCCGCTCCAGCCAATCCCTGCGCTCCCGCGCCCACGCCGGTCTGCGACCGCACCAACTTGGCGGTTGAGAAGGCGAAGTGAAACAGCTTGTGCAGCGCCGGCCCCGGCCCGTTGACCGAACACGCGGCGCTGTAGGCTTCCTTCACCTGCGACAGCACCTGATATTCGCCCAACAGCTCAGAATCCAAACCTGCTGCGACTTTGAACAGGTGCCGCGCCACGCTGGAACCCTGCCGCACAAAGACGCCCCGCTCCAGCAGCTTATCGTCCACGACGCCCCGCTGAGCGTAGAATTCCCGCATCCCTGCCCGCGCGTCCACCTTGGTCGGATCTGCGCGGTAGAATTCGATACGGTTGCAGGTGGCGAGAACCGCCGCTTCCCTCGCGCCGGTGATCTTCTTGAATAGCGCCGTAGCTGCGGCTTGCTCCTGGCGGGGGATTTGCAGCAGTTCACGCTCTTTCAGGCTGGTAGTGCGGTGGGTGAAGCCGCAGCAACTGAGTCGCAGGGACATGTTCAGGCTCGCTTCAATCCACCGGCCGGTGCCGGGGCTGGAACAGAGCGCCTCCGCCCAGCAGCGACACGTCCTTCCAACCAGCCCGCCGCAGTATCAGCGCGGCGTCCCAGCCCCGGCTGCCCATCTGACACAGAGTAACAATAGGCGCACCTGCGGGAATCTCTTCCAGCCGGCGGCGAAGTTCCTCCACCGGGATGCGGATGGTCTGGCAGCGGGTGGACGGCAGCGGCGTCTCGGCAGCTTCGACCTCGGTGCGCACGTCCAGCAGCAGCGACTTGGGCGACAACGACGCGAAATCCAGCGGCGAGAGCAGTCGAATCCCCGCCCCGCTGGTGTTGGCTGCGATGTAACCCATCGTGGTCAAAGGATCGAACGGCTGCGAGTACAGTGGCGAATACACGTGCTCAATTTCCGACAGCCGGTCGATGTTCCAGCCCGCGTGCAGTATAAGAGAAGCTTTGTCGATCACATGTTGGATGTTGCCGGTTCCCACCGCCTGCACCCCTAAAACCTGCCCGTTGCTCTTGTCGTAGATCAGTTTTATATGCTGACGAGCGGTTCCCGGGCAGTAATGCACTCGGTCGTGGAAAGTGCCCCAGCAGCCATTGACGTCATAGCCGTTCTCGTCGCACTGGACGGATGTCAAACCCACGCTGGCAACCGTCAGGTCAAACACTTTCAGAATCGCCGCACCAGCCACCGAACCGAATGAAGCGTTGCCGTTGCAAACGTTATCGCCGACCACGTGTCCCATGCGGTTGGCCAGCGAGCCATAGTTAAAGACGCCGGGCTTACCGTCGATGACGCTGCTTAGTTCGACGCAGTCGCCCACCGCGAAGATGTCCGGGTCGGAGGTCAGCATCATGTCATTGACCTTGATGCCGCCGGTGACGCCGATCTCCAGCCCGGCTTTGCGCGCCAGGTCCGTGTTCGGCTTCATGCCGGTCGCCACCAGCACCCGATCCACGGGGATGAACAGCCCGGTAGCGTCGAACAGACCCAACTGGTCGTCGCTGTGGATGATCTCGCGGCAGCGGCAGCCCAGTTTCAGCTTGACGCCCTTTTCGAGAAGCTCCGATTCAACTAACCTCGCGACTTCCGCGTCCAAAATGATGGGCAGGATGTGGGTCTGCATCTCGATGAGTTCGACCTCAACGCCCCACATCGACGCGAAAGCCTCGCACAGTTCCAATCCGATAAACCCGCCGCCAATAATGGCGACTTTGCCTATCTTGCCCTGTTCGAGGTCTCGGCGCAGTCTGACGGCGTCATCCATGCTGTGGAAGTACATAACGCCGGGCGAATCGACGCCGGGAATCGCGGGCAGCAACGGCAGTGCGCCGGTGGCGATCACAAGCCGGTCGTAGGGAATGGTTTTTTTCTGATTGTCGTCAAGGCTGCGGCAGGTGACCAGACGTTTCAGGCGGTCGATGGACTGGGCTTCACAGCGGCTGAGGATTTCGACACCCTTGACGTCGCGGAAGTAGGTCTCGTCCTTTAGGGTCCCGTTGGGGGTTTTGTAAAGGTCCTGCGGTGAATCCACATCTCCCGAAAGGTAATACATCAGCCCGCAGGAGGAGTAACCGAAGGGATTTTCGCGGACGATGACCTTGACGTTAGCGTCTGGCTGTAGACGGGCGATGCGGCAGGCGGCTTTCAACCCGGCGGCCGAACCGCCCAGCACAATTACTTCCATGAGATTTCCCGCGCTTTGACGCAGTTCAGAGTTTTTATACCAATTCGCATTCACTAAGTCAATTACCTTTATGGCAACCCCCCTGCCCCCC
>CAZCEM010000389.1:0-3122 GCA_964497555.1 uncultured bacterium | reverse complement strand
TCTCCGGCTAATTCAGGATTAGTAACAATCCTATTAATTTCACCTGGAAGGTATTCTTCCAGCCAGGATAAATACTCATTGTTTTCAATTCCCAATAGGGATTCTATAATCTGCGATTGTTCGCTTTTATTATTTCTAAGCCATTCGAGAATTATAGGTCGATACTGCTCCCAGCCAGACTCGCCCGCCGGATCGACTGCCCATCCAAATTCGCCATGAACATCGGGCGCTTCAGGACCATGCCACCAGTGTATTCCTGCTTCTTTAAACGCTCTCCGCAGGCATTCCTTTGCTAAAAGACGCTTTACAATTCGTTCCTGCCTCATTGTAAGAAAAGGCACAGGAGGAGAATCGCCTGTAATACGCTCAGGGCAACTAAAATAATGCTCATCGTGACTTCTTCCCCTGCAAAGCGTCAAAACCGCCGCGAATGCTTGCTTTCTCCGTCCGGCACGGCCAACCCGCTGCTGGTAGTTAAACCGCATAGGAGGCATATTTGCAAGCATCACAGCCTGCAAGTTGCCTATATCTACACCAACTTCCATAGTAGTTGTAACGCTTAATATGTCAATATTTTCTACTTCCCGGATAAGCTCATCGCTTGCAGGCAAATTTACAATCATTCCCCGGAAGTGCCTCTGCCTTTCGAGTTGGTTATCTGTTTGGGCGGTTAATTCTTCACAGTGAATCCGTATAGGTTTACGGCCTTCAGCTGTAGCTTGAGCCAAATGGTTTTTATTCCAAATGGATGAGCATACACAATCGGGTTCAGCGGCAAGCTCACTCGAACAATTGCTGCAGACACCCGCACTCTTATGAAGATGGCGGCGTATACACCTCGGACATGTCCATACAGGATCTGATGAACGACAATTAGAATTCCCGCCTGCCGTCAATTAGAATTCCCGGCAAAAATCGGGAAAAAGTGGTATACTATTCAGGTCACCAATAACTTGAGGATCTGAATGGTAACCGACAAACAGGTGGGGATTTTAATGAAGTCAATCAGCAAGGGGAAGAGTTTAAGGGTGTCGGCGGCTTGTGCGGGGATGGATGAGAAGACGGCGCGGAGGTATTGTCGATTGGGCCAGCTTCCCAGCGAGGTTAAGAGGCCTCATAGTTGGCGGACGCGGGAGGATGCTTTTGGGGAGGTATGGGCGGAGGTTTGTGAGAAGCTGGAGTTGAATCCGGGTTTGGAAGCGAAGACCCTGTTTACGGACTTGCAGCGTCGTTATCCGGGGAGGTATTCTGAGGGGCAGCTTCGGACTTTTCAGCGTCGGTTGAAGCGCTGGCGGGCTTTGGAGGGTCCCTCGAAGGAGTTGTATTTTCCCCAGATTCATCATCCGGGCGAGCTTTGCCAGTCCGATTTTACCCATATGGACAGTTTGGGGGTGACCATTGGCGGCCGTCCGTTTCCGCATTTGGTCTATCATTTTGTGCTGACCTACTCGAACTGGGAGGCGGGGACGGTGTGTTTTTCCGAGAGTTTTGAGAGTTTAAGCACGGGCTTACAGAATGCTCTTTGGCAGCTTGGCGGGGTTCCCTTATGTCACCGGACCGACCGTTTGACAGCGGCGGTTCAGAAGCCGGATAATGCGCGTGAATTCACTTTTCGTTATGAAAGCCTTCTTCGTCATTACGGGCTTGAAGGGCGCAAGATCCAGGCAGGAAAGCCTCACGAGAACGGCGACATTGAACAGCGCCATCACCGGTTCAAGCGGGCGGTGGAGCAGTCGCTGATGCTGCGGGGCAGCCGTGATTTCAGCAGCCGGGAAGCCTACGAATCCTTTCTTCAGGAGCTTATCGGGCAGTTGAATTGGGGTCGTTCGGCTCGTTTATCGGCGGAGCTTCCGTTGTTGGGCCGGCTGCCGTTGCGGCGGCTGGATTCCTGCAAGCGTCTGATGATAACCGTCGGGCAGTCCGGCGCCATTCGGGTCAACCATAATACCTATTCCGTCGCCAGTCGTTTGCGGGGTGAGCGGGTGGATGTTCGTTTGTATGCGGAACATGTGGAAGTCTGGTATGGTCAGCGGCTGGTGGAAAGCCTGCCCCGCTTGCGGGGTGAGAACAAACACCGCATCGATTACCGTCATGTAATCGACTGGCTGGTTCGCAAACCTGGCGCTTTCGCCAACTACCGCTACCGCTGCGATCTGTTTCCCACGCACCGTTTTCGGGCGGCATACGACTACCTGCAGGGGCATTTTCCGGCCCGAGCGGACAAGGAATACCTATCGATTCTGGAACTGGCGGCCAAGGAGAATGAAACCTCGGTGGATGAGGCGTTGCAATGGCTGATTGAGGGCTGCCGTCCGGTCAGTTTCGCAAGTGTGGCGGCGATAGTTCGTTCCGGACAGTCGCTGGAGCTGCCGGTTGAGGTGAAGATTCCGGCGGTTGATTTGCGGCAGTATGATTGCCTGTTAGCGACTGGGGGAGGGCAGATATGAAGCAGACCGAAGAACTATCATTGGCGCTTTTCAAGTGTCTGAAAGAGCTTCACTTGCCGACGGTTCGGGAGTGTTTTGGGGAACAGGCTGACCTGGCGCGCCGGGAATCGTGGAGTTATGAACAATACCTTTTCGAGTTGATGGAATTGGAGCGGGAGACTCGCCGCCGCCGCCGCATCGACCGGCAGTTGAGGGAATCGCAGCTCCCGCTGGAAAAGTCGCTGGCGGCTTTCGACCGCAAGCGCCTGCCCCGCAAGATCGACTCCCAGGTCAGTGTTTTGCTGGAAGGGTCGTTCCTCTCCCGGACTGAAAATGTGCTCGCTTTCGGCAATCCTGGCAGCGGCAAAACCCATCTTCTGTGCGCTGTGGGACAGGAGCTGATTTACCAGGGCTTTCGGGTGTTGTTCCAGCCTTGCAGCTTACTGGTGCAGAAACTTCTGGCTGCCAAGCGGGATCTGAAGCTGCAGCATCTCCTGAAAGGGCTGGCGAAATACGAGGCTTTGATTATCGATGACATCGGCTATGTGCAGCAGAGCCGGGAGGAGATGGAGGTGTTGTTCACCCTGCTGGCTTACCGCTATGAACGGGGCAGCGTGATGATCAGCAGCAATTTGCCTTTTTCGGAATGGGAGTGTATATTTAAGGATCCGATGACCACGGCGGCGGCCATCGACC
>CAZCEM010000388.1:0-3130 GCA_964497555.1 uncultured bacterium | reverse complement strand
GTCAACCGAGACGGTTGACCTACGCGGAGAACCTATTTTCTGGGAAATGACAGCAAACGGGAATGACAGCAAATAGGAAGTATTATCTGTCCCACTTAATAACAGGGCCGGTTTGAACACAAGTTGATGTTGAAGTCCTTACATATTCTTGCATTTTTAGTACTCCTTGCAGGCTGCTTGACGCCGCTGAACGCGCAGGAAGGCATCTCCGCACAGGACAACTATCTTTATGCCAAGCGCTTGTTTGACGAAGGCTACTACGATCTTGCTGCTGAGCAATTGGAGCGAGTCCTCGCTGACGCGCCCGGTATGCCCGACGCGGATGAAGCCCAGTACCTGTTAGGTGAATCCCATCTCCGAGCCGGTAACTTCAAGGAAGCTAGGGCGGCGTTCCTCCGGGTAGCCATTGTCTCACCGGAATCACCTCGCGCGCCTGAGTCGCTCTTCAAGGCTGGCAGCGCTCTGGACAGCCTTGGCAAGAAAGCGGAAGCGGCGCAGGCTTATGAGCGGGTGGAGAAGTTCTACCCGGAATCCCCCTTTGCGGTTCAAGGACTGTCTCGTGCGTTAAGTATATACATTTCGACAGCCGACAGCGGCAATGGCGACCGCATCGCTGATATTCTTATCCAGAAGCACAGCCGTGCTGCGGATGCCGACGCAGCCAGGCTGTATGTGGCGGAGCGTTATTATCAGCGCGGCGAGTGCGCTGACGCCAAGCTCTACCTGCAGCGCATTATAGAGCGTGCCGCCTCCGACAGCCTCGCCGCTAAAGCCTTGTTCAAGCTGGGAACCATTCAGAACTCCAATTGGGAATTGGAAGCGGCAGCGCAGTCCTTCCGCACGGCTCTGAGACGGGATTCCCTCTCCACTGCTGCCGGTCTGGCAAGAATAAAGCTGGCGGCCTTGCAAAACCAGCGGCGATTGACCGACGAGGCGCTGTCGGTTCTAAAACCGCTGCTGGAGAATTCCGATCATCTCTGTTATCAGGAGGCTTTGATGCGGGCGGGAGACGCCTATTTCCTCAAGAACGACCTCACCGAAGCTTTCAATTATTATCAGAAATCCACCCATCCCGAAGCCCGTATCAAGGCCGCTTGGACGGCAGAGCGCGCCGGCAGCCCGCAAATGGCGCTCAAGATTTACTTGTCATTGACCTCTGGAGATAATCCGAACGCGGAGGTCGCTCTCATCCGAGCGGCGCAGCTTTCCGCCCGTCTTAAGTTGACGCGGCAGACGACCGAGCTATGGCTTTCCGTATTAGGCGCTTCCTCGGACAACACAGGCCGCATTTATTACGAGGCGATGCGCAGCCTCAGCGCCGACAGCTCCGAGCAGATTCAAAGTCACCTCAGCGATTTGCTCAATAAAATCCGCCGAATCTCCCCTACATCGCCCTATGTTGATGACGTCGATTATTTCTACATCCAATGGTGTGAGCGCAGTGAGCATTATAAACAAGCGGTCGGCGCCGCCGAGCGGTTCATTCGGGATTATCCCTGCTCGCCGTTCTTAGATTCAGCGCGGTATGGACTGGACTTCATCCGTCGCTGCCGCCTGCGCAGCGAGGATTTAGTCGAACGTATGGCTGAACTATCCTCCCGCCCGCAGAACACGGTTAAACCCACTAAATGGGCCTCGGACTGGGGTGATTTTTACCTTTATAACTTCAAGGATCCGGTCAAAGCCATTGACCAGTATGACCACATCCTGGACGACGTGAGCGCCACCACCGAAGAACGGGTGGCGGCGTTTAAAGGCTCGGTGGACGCCTACATCCGGCTGTACGAGATAGCCCTACGAGAGAAGGACGACGTGTCAGCCTCAATATACAGCGACTCCAGCCGCGCACGCCTGACACGATTCGAGAAGATGACCGACTTTTCCGACATTGCTATGCAACTGCAAGCCCGCTTCGCGTCTTTGAACCTGCTCGCTGCCGGCGGCAAAGAACCAGCGATGTCGTCAGCCTTGACTGAGGCACATGAAGCGTTGGAAACCTACCGCGAGGAGCGCCTGCCTCCGGAGTGGCTCGCCCAATACCTGCTCGCGTCGCTCAAGTCGAATCATTTCCAAGCAATTTCCTGGGAGGATTGGTCGAAGATTGCCAAAACCGCCTTTGAGCGGGCTGAAACCGATGGAATCAAGGCGAAAATCAAGTTGTTCGAGGCGCGGGGACTATATCTAAATGAAAGAGCAGACGCCGCGCGAGACAGTGGCTTGGCTGTGCTTGAGCGGTGGAGTCAGACCTGCGCCGGCGCAGAGGCCTCCTGGTGGCTGGCATCAGAATCACTTCTGCCGATTGTTGACCGGCTGAAAAGGCTGAAAGACTGGCAGTCTCAATATCCTTATATTGTCCCGCCGGAGGCAGCGCTGCGCCTGGAAGCTGAATTGCTGGATTCGGTCGGTCAACCAATAGAAGCATTAGAGCGATTGGAGCAAGCCGACCGGCTCGCAGCTTGGGGCAAACCGATGTTGGATTTCCAATCACCCCTCTCACGGGAAACCTGGCTGCGGCGAGCCCGCGCCTTCCTAAAGGCTGACAGCCTGAATCGCGCTGACGTGGAATTCCATGGCTTATATAATTCCGATCCCGGCGGGCAGTACGGAGCGTTGGCGCTGATGAACCTGGCGGAGATATGCAACCGCAGACAGGATTATCAAGCGGCATTGGCGCTGCTGGACACCCTCGACACGCGCTTCCCCTATGAATCGAACAAATTCGCTGCCGCTCATCTCCGTCCGCGCGTTGAATTCCAGCTTGAGCGATATACTGCCGCGGAGAAGAACTTTCAAACTTTGATAGAAATCGATAAAAATCAAGACAGTATATATTTCTTCTCCACCATGGTCGTGGTCTGCCAATACCGCCAGAACAAGCTCGAAAAAGCCCGCGATTCCAGCAAGGAACTCAATAAGACCTTCAAGGATCGAAAAGACCTCGACGAAGCCAAGGCGCGTTTTCTCTTTGAAAGGGGTTTGGCTGAAGACCGACAGAAGAACTTCGAGGAAGCGCGAAAGCAGTACGAGACCGTGATGAAATCATACTCGACCAGTGCGTGGGCGGACGATGCCGCGTTGGAGTGCGGATTATCTTATATCAAACAGAATCAGTTCGAGAACAGCATTCCCC
>CAZCEM010000387.1:0-3134 GCA_964497555.1 uncultured bacterium | reverse complement strand
CCGATGCACCGCTCGCATGAGTATCTGGCGAAGATCGCCATCGAAGTGACCGACGGCGTCTATATCCACCAGCTCATCGGCAAACTGAAGCCCGGCGACATTCCCGCCGACGTGCGCGTGAAGTGCATCGACTCGCTGGTCGAACATTACTTCAACAAGAATCACGTGCTCCAGGGCGGCTATCCTTTGGATATGCGCTACGCAGGACCACGCGAAGGCCTGCTGCACGGCGTGTTCCGCCAGAACTTCGGCTGCACCCACATGATCATCGGCCGCGACCACGCCGGCGTCGGTGATTATTATGGTCCGTTCGACGCCCAGCACGCTTACCTCGATTTGTGGGAAGGCGCGCTCGAATGCAAGATGCTGCCCATCGACTGGACTTTCTGGGATTACGGCCAGGGCGGCATGGCGTCGATGAAGACCTCGCCCGAAGCCAACAAGGACAAGCGCTTGTTCCTGTCTGGCACCAAGCTGCGCAAGCTGTTGTCGGAAGGCAAACTGGACGAGATCCCGGCGGAATACAGCCGTCCGGAAGTGCTCGAAATCCTCAAGGATTACTACGCCCACCTCGAAGAGAAGGTGGAAGTGAAAATGCACGGCTTCGCCACCGGCGAGGCCGGAAAGAAGCTGTAGGCGCATATCGCGCAGGACAAGCGTCCCGCTTGTCAATGCAGAATGCAGAATGGTCACTGCGCAGGACAAGCGTCCCGCTTGTCAAGCGGGACGGTTAACCTACGCGACTTATCACCTCGCATGACCCAACAAGAGACTTATATACAACCGAAGTTCCGGTAAGATTCAAAAAAGGAGGCACAATGCCAAGTTTCGTCAATCCTGAGAAGTGCGATGGCTGCAAGGCGCTCGACAAAACCGCCTGCCAGCACATCTGCCCTAACGACCTCATGGTCTTGAACAAGGCGACGGAGAAGGCTTACAACCTGGAGCCTGAAATGTGCTGGGAGTGTTACAACTGCGTTAAGATCTGCCCGCAGCAGGCGATTGAAGTGCGCGGTTATGCTGACTTCGTGCCGATGGGCGCGGCGGTCACCCCCTTGCGCAGCTCCGATTCCATCATGTGGACGGTGAAGTTCCGCAATGGCACTCTGAAGCGCTTTAAGTTCCCCATCCGCACCACCGCGGAAGGCACCGCTGTTCCCAACGGCGGCTGGGACACGGGCACCAACGACCTCGCCAGCCCGCTGCTGTTCACTGAGCCGGCTTCGACCGGTCTGGCTGAAATCTTCACCCTTAAGAAGTAGGAGAGAAGCAATATGGCCAATTTTGAAACTGTAAAAGTTACCACCGACGTGCTTATCGTCGGCGGCGGCATGGCCGCCTGCGGCGCAGCCGTCGAAGCCGCCTACTGGGGCAAGAAGAACAACCTCAAGGTCACCCTCGTGGACAAAGCCGCCATGGATCGCTCCGGCGCGGTCGCGATGGGATTGTCCGCCATCAACCAGTATGTCGGTCTTAAAGACGGACAGAACACCATGAAGGATTACGTGGAATACGTCCGCAATGACCTCATGGGCATCACCCGCGAAGACCTGGTGGCGAACATCGCCCGCCACGTCGATTCCACCGTTCACCTGTTCGAGAAGTGGGGTCTCCCCATCTGGAAGGACAAGGACGGCGGTTACGTTCACGAAGGCCGCTGGCAGCTCATGATCAACGGCGAATCCTACAAGGTCGTCATTGCTGAAGCCGCCAAGAACCATCTGGGCATCGACAACATCCACGAGCGCGTGTTCATCGTCGCTCCCTTGATGAAGGACGGCGCCTGTGTCGGCGCGGTCGGATTCTCGGTTCGCGAGAACAAGTTCTACGTGTTCCTGGCTAAGGCTGTGGTCGTGGCCATGGGCGGCGCGGTTCACGTGTTCAAGCCCCGCTCCTCTGGCGAAGGTCTGGGACGCGCCTGGTATCCGCCGTGGAACTCCGGCTCCTCAGCCTACTTCACTCTGAAGGCCGGCGCTGAAATGACCTGCCAGGAAGTGCGCTTTATCCCGGTGCGGTTCAAGGACGCCTACGGACCCGTGGGCGCCTGGTTCCTGCTGTTCAAGTCCCGCGCCACCAATGGACTGGGCGAGGATTACATGAAGACCCGCGTGGATGAACTCGAAAAGTGGCTGCCCTACGGCAAGGTCAAGCCCGTCCCGGCTAACCTCCGCAACTGGCTAATGATGCTGGACGTCATGGAAGGCAAGGGTCCCATCTACATGCGGACCGAAGAAGCCATCGCCAACATCGCCAAGCAGTACGAAGCTGACCCTAAGGCTTACAAAACCAAAATGAGGGAACTCGAGAGCGAAGCCTGGGAAGACTTCCTCGACATGACCATCTCGCAGGCGATTCTGTGGGCGGCGTCTAACGTCGCTCCGGAAGAGAAAGCCTCCGAAATTGCCGCGGCTGAGCCTTACTTCATCGGTTCTCACTCAGGCGCTTCGGGCGCTTGGGTTTCCGGTCCGGAAGATATCCAGACCGCTGAAACCAAGAAGGAGTACTTCTGGGGCTACGCCTGCATGTCCACCGTGAACGGTCTGTTCTGCGCCGGCGACGCTTCGGGCGCTTCCTCGCACAAGTTCTCCTCCGGCTCCCACGCTGAGGGCCGCATCGCTGCCAAGTCCGCCGTCAAGTACGCGGTGGATCACCCGGCAGCCCCCACCTTCGACAATGCGAAGATTGAAGCCCTGAAGGCTGAAATCCTGGCGCCGCTGGACCGGTTCGAGAAGTTCTCCAAGCAGACAACCGACCCGAACATCAACGCGAACTACATCCGCCCGAAGATGTTCATGTTCCGTCTGCAGAAGATCATGGACGAGTACGCGGGCGGCGTGTCCTCCCAGTTCAAGACCAGCAAGTCCTTACTCGAGCGCGGATTGGAACTGCTGGCGAGCTTGAAGGAAGACTCCGCGAACCTCGCGGCGGCTGACCTGCACGAACTCATGCGCTGCTGGGAGAACACCCACCGCCTGTGGCAGGCGGAAGCCCACGTCCGCACGATTCTCTTCCGCGAAGAAACCCGCTGGCCGGGCTACTACTTCCGCAGCGACACGCCCAGCATGAACAAGGACTGGAAGGTGTTCGCCAACTGCCGCTGGAATCCCGTCAACGGCGAATGGGAAATGAAGAAG
>CAZCEM010000386.1:0-3138 GCA_964497555.1 uncultured bacterium | reverse complement strand
TGACAGCATTGTTCGCGATTGCGGCGGCGTTTTTAACGGGCGGTTTTCCGACAGGTGTGCTGATGTCGCGTTACCTGCTCGGCAAAGATGTGCGTCAATTTGGCAGCGGCAATCCCGGCGCGGTCAACATCTGGCGCGTATTTGGCATCAGGTACGGGCTTATGGTGGTGGTTGTGGACGTCAGCAAGGGCTATCTTGTAGCCAGGTATTATCCGGGATTCTTCAGCTTGGGGTATGAAACCAGTCTGGCAGCGATGTTGGGATTCTTTGCGGTGTGCGGGCATGTGTGGTCGCCTTTTACTCGTTTTAGAGGCGGGAAGGGCGTCGGCGCGGCGTTTGGCTCGACGCTGGCGCTGTATCCCTTAGCGGCGGCGGCGGCGGTCGTCGTCTGGCTGGCTGTTATGTGCGGGACGCGGCTTGCGTCTGTGGCGTCGATCTCCAGCATAACCGTCTTTCCTCTAAGTTTGTACTTGATCTACACTCCCGATAATTTCGAGATTATCACCAGCGTGTGCCTAACAGGACTCATAATTTACACGCACCGCTCAAATCTAAGCCGGCTACGTCAGGGACAGGAACTGAAGTTCGGTGGACATAGATGAAAGTGGCCGTATTGGGCGCGGGAAGTTGGGGCACAACTTTGTCTCTGCTGCTGACGCGCAATGTCCGAACCGTGCAGATGTGGGAGTTTCGTCCCGAGGCGGTGCGAAAGATGCGAGCCGACCGTGAGAACAAGGAGTTCCTGCCGGGCATCCCCTTTCCCGGAAATCTGGATGTAACCGATGACATCCGGGAAGCGGTTTCTGGCGCGGAGATCTGCATTTCAGCGGTGCCCTCTCACGCGGTGCGCGGGACCGCTGAAAGGCTGGCGGAAGGATTATCGGATAATTGTCTGTTAGTCTCGGCGTCCAAAGGCATAGAGCAGGGCAGCCTGATGAGGATTTCCGAGATATTCGCGGACGTCTGGAAAGAGCGCTTTGATCCCCAGCGCTATGCCAGCTTGTCGGGTCCCAGCCATGCTGAGGAGGTGTCAATAGGCTTGCCGACCAGCGTGGTGGTGGCTTCAACCAATTTGCAGACCGCACGCCGGGTTCAGGAACTGGTGTCCAGCGAACGCTTCCGGGCTTATTCCACTGACGACTTAATCGGGGTGGAATTAGGCGGCTCGATGAAAAATGTTGTAGCAATCGCAGCGGGCATCTCAGCCGGACTGGGCTTTGGCGACAATACCTTAGGCGCGCTGCTGACGCGGGGATTGGCGGAGATGACCAGGTTGGCGAAGAAGCTGGGCGCGCGGTCTTCCACGCTGGCGGGTCTCTCGGGGATGGGGGACCTGATAACGACTTGTTGCAGCCGTCACAGCCGCAACAGGCACGTGGGCGTGGAATTGGGGCGGGGCAAGCGGCTGGACGACATTCTGGCGGGGATGCACATGGTTGCTGAAGGCGTTCGCACCACGGCGTCGGTGTATGCCCTGTCACAGCGCGAGAACATCGTGATGCCGATAACGCAGCAGACTTATCGTATCTTATTCGAGAACGCCAATCCGCTGGAAGCGACTACAGATTTAATGATTCGGTCGCTCAAGATGGAAGATTGAGAAAGAGCCAAGAGCTAAGAGCCAAGAATAAAGAACAAAGTGTCAAGTATCAAGTTCAAATTTTCCAAGTTATTGAAAATCTGAAGATTCACGACTGCTTCTCTTGGCTCTCAGCTCTTGGCTCTTTTCTCTTGTAACTTGTTACTGTGCACTTTAAACTTTTTAAACTTCATGCGCATTTACATCAATAATGCCTCCGACCACGTCGGCGAAGAAGCCACCGTCGCGGGGTGGCTGTACAACAAACGAACATCCGGAAAACTGCAATTTCTTATTCTGCGGGACGGCACCGGTCTGATGCAGGCAGTGGTGTTCAAGAAAGCCGTCAGTGATGTAACCTGGGCGATTGCGGAGAACCTGACGCAGGAATCGTCGCTGTACGCCACTGGCACGATATCTGAGGAATCCCGCTCGGTAGGTGGTTATGAGATGCAGGTCAAGGAACTGATGCTGGTTCACCTGTCGCTGGAGTATCCAATAACGCCCAAGGAACACGGCATCGAGTTTCTGATGGACCACCGGCATCTGTGGCTGCGGTCGCGCAAGCAGCACGCCATCCTGCGGGTGCGGCACGAAGTGATACGTGCAATGCGGGACTACTTCGACAACCGAGATTTCACGCTGATAGATCCGCCGATCTTCACACCCAACGCCTGCGAAGGCACCTCGACCTTGTTCGAGACCGAGTACTTCGGCACCAAAGCCTATTTAACCCAATCGGGGCAGCTTTACGAGGAAGCGGCCTGCATGGCGTTCGGGAAGGTCTATAGCTTCGGACCGACCTTCCGGGCGGAGAAGTCTAAGACCCGGCGGCATTTGACGGAGTTTTGGATGTTGGAGCCGGAGGTGGCGTTTCTGGACCTCGACGGCAACATGGATTTGATTGAGGACTTTCTGGTCGAAGTGGTGGGAAGGGTGCTGGAGCGCCGGCGGGAGGAGCTGGAGATTCTGGAGCGTGAACTCATCCCGCTGGAGCGGGTGGTCAAGCCTTTCCCGCGCATATCTTACGATGAAGCCACCCGGATTCTTCAAGAGAAAGGCTCAGAGTTCCATTATGGTGACGACCTGGGCGCGTTGGACGAGACCATCTTAGGCGAGCATTTCGACCGCCCGGTGATGATTCATCGCTGGCCGGCAGAGGTGAAGGCGTTCTACATGAAGCGTGACCCGCAGGATCCGACCAAGGCGCTAGGCGTGGACGTGATCGCCCCGGAAGGGCACGGCGAGATCGTCGGTGGCTCGCAGCGTGAGGACGATCTGGACATCCTAATCCAGCGCCTTGACGAGCAACAGTTGTCGCGGGAATACTTCGAGTGGTATCTGGACCTGCGTCGATACGGCAGTGTGCCGCATTCGGGCTTCGGGATCGGTTTGGAGCGCACGGTGGGTTGGATTTGCGGTACGCATCACATCCGCGAGACGATTCCGTTTCCGCGGATGATGTATCGGTTGGCGCCGTGAGGTTATCGAAAATGCCTCCCTCCTGTCATTTCCCAGAAAATAGGTTTCCCGCGTAGGTCAACCGTCTCGGTTGACAA